>VSNE01000346.1 GCA_009774155.1 Lachnospiraceae bacterium | reverse complement strand
ATATAAAAAAGGTATGATAAGAGGAAAAATGGATGAAAAATAAATCAAAATTAAAAAAAGTCCGAGAGGAAAGGGCGCAGATGCCGAAGGAGCCGTCAGAATGGCTTTATCTGAATCCGGAGGAAGTCGGACTGCGCAGTATTTATGAGATATTCGGTCAGGAAACACCCTGGAGGGCAGAGCTATGGGAAGAGGCCGGAGTTCTGGAGATTAGGATTCCGGAGGCAGGCTCCGTGGATATGGAGCGCATGGATGCGGATCTGGGAGATGAGGAAGGCAATGCTTATTTGGAAAAGCATCAGATTAAAACGGTATTTGCCGTTACAATTGTGCCGGAGGACTACGAGAAAGCACGTATGGTAATGGTGGAGATTATGAAAAGCAAGGGAGGCTTTTTCTGCGGAGATACGGAGGATTTTCAGCCGGAGATACGGCTTTCTGAACAGAAATAAAAGTAAAATTCATATAATAGAGTGGAGTTCATACCTAAAAAGTATGAAGTGAGGAGCAGGAGAATGGACATCCGTTCAATTCGCTACTTTCTGGAGGTGGCACAGGAACTGAATATTACAAGGGCAGCAGAGAACCTGCATATGGCGCAGCCGCCGCTCAGCCGTCAGATACAGCTGCTGGAGCAGGAGCTTGGAGTAAAACTTTTTGAGAGAGAGAAGCGGCATCTGCAGCTTACGGAAGAAGGACTGATTCTGAAAACGAGAGGAGAACAGATTTTAACCTTGATGGAAAAGACGGAATCTGAGCTGCGGGAATTCCGGCATGGAGTCAGCGGGACGCTCTATATCGGTTCTGTGGAAGGGAGAGGGCCTTATCTGCTCTCCAAATGGATTGCCGGCTTTCAGAAAAAATATCCGGAGGTACAGTACAATCTCTGGAATGGCAGCAGTGATGATGTGACTGTGCGGCTGAATAAAGGATTGTGTGATCTGGCTTTGATTGTGGAGCCCTTTGACAATGAGATGCTTCACAGTATATGGGTCAGTTCGGAGCCATGGGCAGCCATGATTCCGGGAAACTATCCGCTTGCTTCTAAGGAGGGGGACAAAGTGAATTTAAAAGAGCTGGTGGGACATCCCCTTATTATTCCTTCGAGAAAATTCAGAACCCAGGAAATTATAGGCTGGTTCAGCAAGATTGGGCAGGAACCGACCATTCTGTGCGAGCTGAGTCATTATCTGAATGCTTTTGAACTGGTGAAGCAGGGCATCGGCATTGCTATATTTCCGGCTTCTACAGGAGCAAATATCCAAAGTGAGGAAGTGATTATGAAACGGATTGTGAATCCGGAATATGTTGCCAACTATGTACTGGTGTGGGCCAGGAAGAAAAAGCTGTCCAATGCTGCGGAGAGGTTTGTGGAGTATGTACGAACCGAATGGAGGGAATGAGATGGAAAAGGACAAAGGGAAGGATATAAGTAAAGAAGTAAAAGAAAATATACTGGGAGTTCTGCCGATACCGCAGTTGATCCGGCAGTTTGCCGTTCCCAGCATTGTAGCCATGCTGGTGGGCGCTCTGTACAATATTGTGGATCAGTTTTTCATAGGAAGAAGTATTGGCGAGCTTGGAAATGCGGCTACCAATGTGGCATTTCCGCTGACCACGTCCTGTACGGCTGTCGCCCTTCTGATTGGTATCGGCGGAGCGGCCGCATTTAACCTTTCCATGGGACGTAAGGAGAAGGAGCAGGCGGTTCACTATATGGGGAATGCGGCATTTCTTTTGTTTGCGCTTGGGGTTGCCCTGTGTATAGTGACACAGATATTTCTAACGCCTATGCTCCGGTTTTTCGGTTCGCCGGACAGTGTGCTTGCATATGCGGCAACTTATACAAGGATTACCTCCGCCGGTTTTCCGTTCCTGATTTTGTCAAACGGAGGCGCTCATCTGGTTCGGGCGGACGGTACGCCTAAATATGCCATGCTATGTAATCTGACAGGGGCCATTATCAACACGATTCTGGATCTTTTATTTATCTTTGTCTTCCATATGGGGATGGCGGGCGCCGCATGGGCGACGATCATTGGCCAGATTGCGGCGGCGGGTATGATTTTCAGATATCTGTGTCACTGCAGAACCGTGACTCTGCAAAAGAAGCATCTGGTTGTAAAATCAGAATATGTGACCCGGATTACGTCTCTTGGATTGTCCTCATTCTTTAATCAGATTGCCATGCTGGTCGTACAGATTGTGCTGAATAATTCCCTTACCTATTACGGTTCCAGATCTGTTTATGGGGAATCCATCCCTCTGGCCTGCGCAGGAATCATCACAAAAGTAAATATGCTGTATTTTTCTATTGTGATCGGACTGGCCCAGGGGCTTCAGCCTATTGCGAGCTTTAATTATGGAGCAAAGCAGTATGACAGAGTAAAATGCGCTTACGGGCTTACGGTGCGTTATGCGGTTACTGCATCTTCCCTGGCATTTCTTATGTTCCAGTTTATTCCAAGACAGATTATATCTGTGTTCGGGGCAGGCTCCCGGGAGTATTACCTGTTTGCGATCCGGTATTTCCGGATTTATCTGTTTGCCACATTTCTGAATGGAGTTCAGCCGGTTACGGCAACCTTTTTTACTGCGATCGGAAAACCTATTAAGGGAATTTTTCTGTCGCTGACCAGACAAATTTTGTTTTTGCTTCCTCTTATCGTGATTTTTCCGATTTTTCTGGGAATTGACGGCATTATGTATGCAGGCCCCATTGCGGATATTGTGGCAGGCGTGGTGGCAATTGGAATGATTACATGGGAAATGCGGCAGATTAGCGAATTGGAGAGGAAGGAACAGTCGGCATAGAGCAGGAACTGATTCATACGGTACTGTTGGGGCGGTATGCAAGGTACAGGATTCTTCTGATAAAAGGGGGTTGACATATATAGATAGACGATATATTATAT
>VSNE01000345.1 GCA_009774155.1 Lachnospiraceae bacterium | reverse complement strand
CATGTCGGTAATGGCGGTTGGTCTTCTGCACCCGAACGGGGTGGCGGGAATCTCGGTGGGAGGATATGTACATAATCTTCTGTGGGTGACTCTTGGAAATATGCTTGGCGGTATCTTTTTCGTGGCATGGCCATATTACATGATTCAGAAGAAAAAATAAAGGAGAAGAGAATCGTTAGAGGGGTGTAATTGTTTTATAAACAAAGACTGCTGCAGGGTAATGCGGCAGTCTTTTTTTCGGAAAAGGAATTGTGCAAAACAGAGGTTTGTGGTAAAATAAAAAATCAATTTGTAGAAAGAATTGGGTTTTTGCAAAATGCCGAAGCTCAACGCGGAAAGAAGGAAAAACATACTATGGCACAGTTATGGGGAGGACGTTTTACAAAGGAAACGGACCGGCTTGTATACCGTTTTAATTCATCAATTTCATTTGACCGAAAATTCTATAAGCAGGATATAGCAGGAAGCATGGCGCATGTGCGGATGCTGGCAAAGCAGGGCATCCTGACAGGAGAAGAGAGGGATCAGATTCTTGAGGGGCTTCAGGGTATTCTTGAAGATGTGGAATCAGGAAAACTGATCATTACGGATGAATATGAGGATATTCACAGCTTTGTGGAAGCCAATCTAACCGGCAGGATCGGAGCAGCGGGGAAAAAGCTTCATACCGGAAGGAGCCGGAATGATCAGGTGGCGCTGGATATGAGGCTTTATACAAGAGATGAGGTGCAGGAGATGGACGGTCTTCTGAAAAAGCTCTTAGAGGTGCTGCTTCGGATTATGGAGGAGAATACCGGAACCATTATGCCGGGCTTTACTCATTTGCAGAAGGCGCAGCCCATAACCCTGGCACATCATATAGGGGCGTATTTTGAGATGTTTAAGCGGGATCGATCCCGTCTGCACGATATTTATGAACGGATGAATTACTGTCCGCTGGGAGCCGGCGCGCTGGCGGGGACAACCTATCCTCTGGATCGTGAATATACGGCAGAACAGCTCGGATTTTACGGGCCGATGCAGAACAGCATGGATGCAGTGTCGGACAGGGATTATCTGATTGAATTTTTGTCTGCCATGTCTGCCGTAATGATGCATCTGAGCCGTTTCTGTGAGGAAATTATTCTCTGGAACAGTAATGAATATCAATTTGTGGAGATTGATGACGCCTACAGTACCGGAAGCTCTATTATGCCGCAGAAGAAGAATCCGGATATCGCGGAGCTGGTAAGGGGAAAGACGGGCCGGGTCTATGGCGCGCTGACCTCTCTTTTGACTACCATGAAAGGAATTCCCCTTGCATATAATAAGGATATGCAGGAGGATAAGGAGCTGGTATTTGATGCGATAGATACGACCAAAGGCTGTATTGCCCTGTTTACCGGTATGATGGATACGATTGGTTTTTGCAGGGAACGAATGAATGACAGCGCAAGACATGGGTTTACCAATGCCACGGATGCGGCGGATTATCTGGTGAACCACGGAGTCCCTTTTAGGGATGCCCATGGAATTGTGGGCCGTCTGGTACTGTACTGTATTGAGAAAAAGATTGCTCTGGATGATATGTCTTTGGAGGAATATAAAGCCGTCAGTCCGGTATTTGAGAAGGATATCTACGAGGCTATTTCTTTGGAAACCTGTGTGAATAAACGTCTCACCACCGGCGCGCCCGGAAAAGAAGCCATGGAGAAGGTGATTGCGGTCTACAGAGAATATCTGAAGGAAGGATAAAATTTAGGGTTGCATTTTTTGCGGAAATCCTGTAATATTTCATAGGAAGGACAAATGTACGTGCAATACGGACAAAAACAGAAAATATACATAGTAATGAGGAGAATGAAGAAATGAGTGAAAAATTAAGAGTAGGTATTCTTGGCGGTACTGGTATGGTGGGCCAGAGATTCATCTCTCTGCTGGAGAATCATCCGTGGTTTGAGGTAGTGACGATCGCGGCCAGCGCGCGTTCTGCCGGAAAAACCTATGAGGAGGCAGTCGGCGGACGCTGGAAAATGACAACTCCGATGCCGGAGGCGGTGAAGAGCATAATTGTCATGAATATTAATGAGGTGGAGAAGGTTGCTTCCGGCGTGGATTTTGTATTCAGTGCAGTGGATATGTCCAAGGATGAGATTAAGACTATTGAGGAAGCATATGCAAAGACGGAAACTCCGGTAGTTTCCAATAACAGCGCGCACCGCTGGACTCCGGATGTTCCGATGGTGATTCCGGAGATTAACCCGGAGCATTTTGAGGTGATTGAGTCCCAGAGAAAGCGTCTTGGGACTGTCAGGGGATTTATCGCAGTAAAGCCGAATTGTTCTATTCAGAGCTATACTCCGGCGCTGAGCGCATGGAAGGAGTTTGAGCCGTATGAAGTGGCGGCAACGACCTATCAGGCAATTTCCGGCGCGGGTAAAACCTTCAAAGAGTGGCCGGAGATGGAAGGAAATATCATTCCGTACATCGGCGGGGAGGAAGAAAAGTCCGAGCAGGAGCCCCTTCGCGTATTGGGACACGTTGAGAATGGAATCATTGTGAAAGCAGAGGAGCCAAGGATCACCTGCCAGTGTATCCGTGTCCCGGTTCTGAACGGACATACGGCTGCCGTATTTGTAAAATTCCGCAAAAAGCCTACAAAGGAAGAGCTGATTGATCGTCTGGTAAAATTCCGTGGATTTCAGCAGGAGGCAGGCCTGCCGAGCGCACCCCGGCAGTTTATCCGTTACATGGAGGAGGATAACCGTCCCCAGGTTCAGATGGACGTGGATTATGAGAACGGCATGGGGATTTCTGTCGGAAGAATCCGCGAGGACAGTATTTTTGACTGGAAATTTGTGGGACTTTCCCATAATACGGTACGCGGCGCGGCGGGCGGCGCAGTGCTCTGCGCAGAGACCCTGAAGGCAAAGGGATATATTGTGAA
>VSNE01000344.1 GCA_009774155.1 Lachnospiraceae bacterium | reverse complement strand
CCCGTCCATTATCCGCTGCAATCAGGAGGAAGCATATACGCTTCTTCATATGCAGACCGGAGTTTCCGGCGGTGTGGAGATCTCGGTGTCGGTTGGACAAAGAGAACAGGAAGTAACTGCGGAAAAGCTGGCAGGGATGTATCAATGCACAGTCTTTATCAGCGGAGAAATTGATGTAATTTCAGACGGAGAAAGGCTTTGTGTATTATCCGGAGGGGACAGACGGATGGCGAGGCTTACGGGCAGCGGCTGTATGCTTTCCGCATTGTGCGCGCTGTTCTGCGGCGCAGGGCTTTCTTCCTATGAGGCAGCCTGCGCGGCGGGAAGTATCTGGAAGGAAAGCTCCCGGATTGCCGGAGAGAGGACGGAGAAGATACAGGGCGGAATGGGAAGCTTTCACAGACATCTTTTTGACGCGCTGGATCGGCTCTGCAATGAAAGCAAGAAGGAAACAGTATGAAGATACGTGCGGGAGCGATGACCCTGTATGCGGTTACGGATCGAAGCTGGCTGAAGCCCGGGGAAGCTCTGGAAGAAGCTGTGGAGGAGCTGCTGAAAGCCGGAGTTACCTGCGTGCAGCTAAGGGAAAAGGAAGCGGATGATGGCTTTTTTTTAAACGAGGCATTGAAATTAAAGGAATTATGCAGGCAGTATCAGGTGCCTCTTATTATTAATGACCGGCCGGACATTGCACAGAAGGCCGGAGCGGACGGGGTCCATGTGGGTTTGTCTGATATGGGGATTGAGAAAGCAAGGGAGCTTTTAGGGGAGGGCTTTATCATTGGAGGAAGCGCTCATAATGTGCGGGAGGCTTTAGCTGCCCAGAGGGCCGGAGCGGATTATATTGGCTGCGGCGCAGTATTTGGAAGCAGGACAAAGAAGGATGCAACCGTGCTGCGGAAGGAGGAGCTGAAGACCATCTGCCGTACTGTGGAGATTCCGGTGGCAGCGATTGGAGGAATTCAGGAAAAAAATATCAGGGAGCTTGCAGGAACAGGCATCGACGGTGTGGCTGTTATCAGCGCGCTGTTTGCCGCCGGAGATAAAACGGCGGCTGCAAAACGGCTTTTGGAGCTGATAAAAGGACTGAAGGGAGGAGAAGGATGAGAACAGCGCTGACAATTGCGGGAAGCGATCCCAGCGGAGGGGCAGGTATTCAGGCGGATATTAAGACAATGACTGTGCACGGCGTATATGCCATGAGCGCGGTTGCCGCTCTGACTGCCCAGAATACAACGGGCGTCTATGGAATTATGGAGGTTGGACCGGATTTTCTGGCAGCTCAGCTGGATTGCATTTTTACGGATATTATTCCGGATGCGGTTAAGATCGGAATGCTGTCTTCCGGTGAAATTATGAGGACAGTATCCGGAAAGCTGCGTCAGTATGGGGCAAGGCATGTGGTTCTGGATCCGGTTATGGTATCGACCAGCGGTTCCAGACTTATGAAGGAGGATGCGGTCCATGTGATGCAGAAGGAGCTGTTTTCCTTGGCAGAGATTATCACGCCGAATATTCCTGAGGCGGAAGTGCTGTCCGGCATGGAGATACAGAGCCCCGAGGATATGGAGAAGGCGGCAAGGCTGATCTATGAAAACTGGCATTGCGCCGTGCTCTGCAAAGGAGGGCATCGTGTCAGCGATGCGAACGATCTGCTGTACTGGAACGGGGAAGCAAAATGGATAGAGGGGCAGAGGATCGATAATCCGAATACCCATGGAACGGGATGTACCTTGTCCAGCGCCATTGCCAGCCGGCTCGCCCTTGGCTGCAATCTGGAGGAGGCTGTGAGAAAGGCAAAAGCATATTTATCCGGCGCGCTGGCGGCCGGGCTTAATCTTGGAAAGGGCTCCGGACCAGTGGACCATACATTTATCATAAAATAAAAAACGGAGGAAAAAAATTATGAGTCATTATACGACACAGATGGACGCGGCGAGAAAGGGGATTGCGACTCCGCAGATGAAAGCCGTAGCGGAAAAAGAGAAGATGCCGGTGGAGCAGCTTATGAAGCTGGTGGCAGAGGGAAAGGTGGCTATTTGTGCCAATAAGCGTCATACATGCCTGGAACCGGAGGGTGTTGGAAGCATGCTCCGCACGAAGGTCAATGTGAATCTGGGAGTATCCAGAGACTGCAAGGATTACGATGTTGAGATGCAGAAGGTAATGAGTGCGGTCAGTCTGGGTGCAGAGGCCATTATGGATTTGTCCAGTCATGGCAATACTCAGCCGTTCCGCCAAAGGCTGACCAGTGAATGCCCGGTTATGATAGGAACGGTTCCGGTATATGACAGCGTTATTCATTATCAGAGAGATCTTGCGACTTTGACTGCAAAGGACTTTATTGACGTGGTGCGGCTTCATGCCGAGGATGGCGTGGACTTTGTGACCCTGCACTGCGGAATTACGAGAAAGACGATTGAGCAGATCCGCAGACATAAAAGGAAAATGAATATTGTAAGCCGCGGCGGAAGCCTGGTGTTCGCCTGGATGAGCATGACCGGAGAAGAGAATCCGTTCTATGAATATTTTGACGAAATTCTGGACATTTGTGAGGAGTATGATGTTACGATTTCTCTCGGAGACGCCTGCCGTCCGGGCTGTCTGGCAGATGCCACGGATGTATGCCAGATTGAGGAGCTGGTGCGTCTTGGGGAGCTTACCAAAAGGGCGTGGTCCCACAACGTTCAGGTTATGGTAGAGGGACCGGGACATGTGCCGTTAAACCAGGTGGCAGCGAATATGGAGGTGCAGAAAAGCATCTGTATGGGAGCGCCGTTCTATGTGCTTGGGCCTTTGGTGACGGATATCGCACCGGGCTATGACCATATTACCGGAGCGATCGGCGGAGCGGTGGCAGCAATGAGCGGCGCTGCGTTTCTCTGCTATGTGACCCCGGCAGAGCATCTGGCGCTGCCGAATGTGGAGGATGTAAAGC
>VSNE01000343.1 GCA_009774155.1 Lachnospiraceae bacterium | reverse complement strand
ACCCTAACTACTGTGAAATCTGTTCCTAATTTGTTACTAATTGAGGGGATTTTGACAGATTTAGTTAGCGTGTAAAGACTGAACTTTTCCCATAAATACAGTGTTTGCGCTATGTTGTACTGAACCCTTTTTTGTGATATAATAATTCTTGAAATTAATGATTATTTAGAGCATAAACGCTACATGAAATAGCTTATAGAGCGAAGCAGGAGATTTTTAAAGATTCTACCTAATAAAATCATTTAAGCGTTTTTTGCTGAAAAAGGGTGGAAATCCGGCAATTGTTATGTCTATTGAGGGAGCTGCCGGAGAAGGTAAATTCTGAGAGATGTTTTCATGAGATCTTTATGTAAGGCATCTCTTATTTTGTTATTTTGCATATCTGGATCTGTATTTGTTCTATCCGGAAAAAACGAAAGGCCCGACAGAACGGAGAGGGAACTGCCTTAGACGGCAGGACCGGATAATAAAAAAGTGCTTTTATAGAAATATTGTGATATAATACGATTCCATAGGGTGGATGCCCGATTGAAAATGAACTGATATATGAGGAGAATTGTAATGAAGAGATTGACGGCATTATGGATATGCAGCATCATGGCACTGGCAATCACTGCGTGTGGGATTCAGGGTCCTGGGACACAGGAGCAGAAAGCAGAGCCGGATGGAAAAATAGAGGAGGCTGTAAAAAGAAACGGGCTGAAGGGAATCAAAGAAACGAAGAAGCTGGTAGTCTGCACATCGCCGGATTATGCGCCGTTTGAGTTTGAAGATCCGTCCCGGGAGGGGCAGAGCATGTATGTGGGCGCAGATATGGAGCTGGCAAGATACCTGGCAGAAAAGCTGGAGGTAGAGCTGGAGATTCAGGCTATGGGATTTGAGGAATGTCTGGAGGCTGTCAGCGAAAAAAGAGCGGACGTAGGGCTTATGGGACTGCTTGCAAAAGAGGAGCGTTCCGCAGAGGTGGAATATACGGCTCCCTATTATGATGAAGGGGACCAGGTGATTCTGGTTTTAAAGGAACGTCTGGAGGAATTTCCGGATATGGATTCCTTTGCAGGAAAAACTGTGGCGGCGCAGAACGGAACTCTCCAGGCTCAGCTTGTTATGGAGCAGCTTCCGGAATCCTATATGGACGTTATCACGACAGTATCCGACGGGCTTCCGATGCTCCGCAGTAAAATGGCGGACGGTATTGCGGTCCGGTCCGCAGATGCAGAGAAGCTTATAAAAGAAAACGACGATCTGGCGGCGGCGCCGGAAGGCTTTGTATATACGTCTGACGGAATTGTAGGCTGTATTGCCGAGGATGAGCCGGAATTGAAAAAGGCGTTGAACGATATCTTTGCGGAGGTGGCCGATTCCGATCTTTATTATGGGTGGATAGATGAGGCGTACCAGTTGGCGGCGTATTTAAGCAGAAAATAATGCGGGTCTGCCGCTCTTGTCAGAAAGCCCGCAGAAAATTCAGAGATCCTGCCGGATTTTCCGTTCCCTTTTCCAGAAGAGAAATCAGTCCCGTAATTGTTTCCTCAGTCTCATCCGGAGCGGACGGTACCAGTGTGTTGTCCAGCTTTATGGCCAGCACAATCAATACGATTTCGGCAAGCGCGGCGGGGCGGTCAAAATGAATCTCCCCGTTTTCTATCCCCTGCCTGATAATGTCGGTCAGCGTCGGTTTCAGTTCGGAAATCAGGTGACTCATATATTTTTGATGGATAAAAGCTTCTTCCGGAGCCGTGACAGGTGTGGATATGTTTTTGCGGATATGAAATTCCAGGGAGGAGTTCCGGCATGCCTGGAAAATCATAGCCATGCGTGTGAAAGGAGACATATCTGTCTGCTGCGCCAGATTCTTGGCAGTTTCCAGCGGTTTTTTATAATCCCGTTTTACCAATGCTTCCAGGATGGCATCCTTGGAAGGAAAATAATAATAAATACTTCCTTTGCCGATTCCGGCAGTCTGTGCAATCTCGCTTACTGAGATGGTCTGTATATTCTTTTTTTTCAGCAGCTCCTGGAGTGCATCCAGAATTTTGTCATATTTTGTCCCATTTGGCATTTCGGCCGCCCTTTCTTATAAAAAGTAAAATAATCATTTTCAGTATAACACAGCCAAAACGGGCATAACAACTGAAATATTTACAGAAAATAAGAAAAAGCAGGGGATTTTTTGTCTGAAAAGCATAATTGACCAATGGTCGGAAAGGTGATATTCTTGTTAAGTAATCAATCGACCAATGGTCGATTTAATGAATCGTGGTATAAGACGGAGGAAAAAGGAATGACTTATGCAGAATTTTTTTCGCAGATAAAGGGTGAGTTTATGAATGCGGATGTCAGCGGCATCACGGAGCATCTTGCCTATCAGTTTAATATTACAGGAGAGGCTTCCGGCATCTTTTATGTAGAGGTGAAGGACGGAAAGCTGTATGTGGAGCCGTATGAATATTTTGACAGAGACGCTATGTTTACCTGCAGTGCGGAAACCTTAAGAGAGCTGGCGGAAGGAAAGCTGGACCCGGTGCTGGCATTTACAGTCCAGAAGCTGAAGGTGGAGGGCAATATTGATAAGGCGCTGCGCTTCAAAGAGCTGGTGGAACGGAAAAGGGCATAATAGCCGGAGAGATTAATGAAGGCGGAAACGGAGCAGAATATGAAAAAAAGAGCGAGAGCAATAGCAGTCCTTGCAGGACTTCTGACAGTTGCCGAAGCAGGCGGATCTGCTTACTTCTATCGAAGAACTATGAAAAGAAGTAAGGCAAAGGTAGAACGCACGATGAAGATGTCCGGTACAGACTGGAACCAGTATAGGCCGCTGATAGAGGAACGAAAGGAATATATGATGGCGCAGCCCCATGAGGATGTATATCTGCGTTCCGGGGTCGGGCTGAGACTTCATGCGACATGGTTTCCGGTGGGAGACCAGATAAAGAGGGTTATC
>VSNE01000342.1 GCA_009774155.1 Lachnospiraceae bacterium | reverse complement strand
GCTGTATACATATCCGTCTATCGTTCCGTTCTTCTCCCAATAGTCAAACCGTCTGTTGATCTCGTCATGAGTATCATTGCAGATAGACGGCAGGCTGGTTCCCCACTGTCCGGTCGCCTGTTTAAAGCCCTTTTCAACGGCTGCCCGCATCTCAGCAACCTTTGAAGAATCCCCTCCGGTCAGAGACATTGCCATATCCACAATTCTGGTTGCCACTGCGTTGACACCCCATTCTCCATCCTCCGAGATGGCCTGCTCAGCCGCCAGCTTCTGCTCCGGAGTTATGGTAAGGTCCGAAAACAGATCCGCGCTGATTCCGTTAGTGGCAAGCTTTGATTTTTTTGCCTGGCTGGTCAGCATACTGCTCAGCATCTTCTGGAAGGAAGCGGTCTGCTGATCCTGAATCGCTTTCAACTGATCCGCCGTCAGACGCTTCTGGACACCGGCTTCATTGTCGGTCTTCTGAGTCTTTTCAAAAGTATCCACATCGGGGGTTACTGCCGATGCGCCGTTCTTTGCAGCTTCCTCTGCAGAACTCCCCTGCACCTCCGATTTGGCCTTTTCAGAAACCGCATACATATTAGCTGCTCCGTAGTTTCCCAAATTGACTGTTGATATTGTTGACATACTCTTTATCCTCCTTATATATTTCATCTATATGAGACTATCCTCATGATGTCTCACCTCTATAATAAGAATTTCGGCAGATTTATGAAAATAATAAGGGCTGCCCTGCCTTTCCTTGAAAACTATTTGCTTTTTTCTTTTTCGTAGAAAAAAGAGACCGGATACAACTCCGGTCTCTGAAGCAAAACCCCGTTCTAGTATTTACTTCCAAAGGACGGCTCTTCTGCGGTATCATAAGAATAATCAGAATATGTATTTGAAGAATAATCATTATGAGCAGAAGCCGATACGGTGTCGGAAGCCCCTCCGCGATTCTGAAGCTTGAACTGACCAACCAGATTTTTCAGAAGCTGTGCCTGTCCGGATAATTCCTCGCTGGCTGCGGCGCTCTCCTCCGCGGTTGCGGAGTTCGTCTGTACCACGCTGGAAATCTGATCGATTCCCTGAGTCACCTGCTGTACCGCATTCGCCTGTTCATCGCTGGCGCTGGAAATCTGGGATATGGTTACCGTCACTTCGTCCACGCCGGAAACTACGTTTTCCAAAGCCTGCGCTGTATCATTGGCAATCTTTGTTCCTCTGTCAACCGCATGAAGAGAACCTTCAATCAGAGAGGAAGTATTCTTGGAAGCCTCGGCAGATTTTCCTGCCAGATTGCGCACCTCGTCAGCCACAACCGCAAAGCCTTTGCCGGCCGCTCCCGCTCTTGCAGCCTCCACTGCAGCATTCAGCGCAAGAATATTCGTCTGGAATGCAATGTCCTCGATGGTCTTGATAATCTTTCCGATTTCTCCGGAGGTATTGCTGATGTCCGACATGGCGGACAGCATCTCCTGCATACGTCTGCTGCTCTCTGCCGCCTGCTCCTTTACGTGATCGGCTTTTATGCTGGCCTCCCGTGCATTGTCTGCATTATGTCCGATATTGCCGGAAATCTCATTGATCGTAGCCGCCAGCTCCTCTACAGAGGAAGCCTGCTCCGTTGCTCCCTGGGAAAGCGCCTGCGCGCCGGAGGATACCTGATCGGAACCTGCGGACACCTGATCCGCGGACTGATTGATCTGAGAAAGCGTATCGTTCAGATTGCGTCCGAGTCTCTTCATGCAGGACAGAATAGACTCATACTCGCCTACGTATATTTCTCCCTTCTTGCTGCTTACAGTAAAATCTCCCCGGCTTAACTCCATCAGAAGATAATCGATATCCTTGATTACATCCCGTAAAAAAGTAATCATGGAACGCATGCTTTCAGCCAGCATTCCAAGCTCATCCTCGGATTCGTAGTTCACCTCCGTCTCCAGATTTCCTTCTTCTATATCCTTCATGGCGCTCTGTATCTCCTGTACAGGACCGACAATGGAACGAATCAGAATCAGAGCCATTCCTACCACGAAAACAATCGCTACAATGGCCAGGATGACCGCCAGCAGCATCTGGAATTTCTGGCTTGCCATGGCTCCTGTAAAGTTATCGTCCGCAATCTGCGCCTGAAGCTCATTAAATTCCCGGATAATCTGTCCCATCTCTGTCACCATGGGGTTGTATTCCTCCAGCAGTATTTCCTGGGCCCTTGCGCTTGAGACGGTTGTGTTTTCCTTTGCCATTTCTTTAATCTGGCTGTCCATGGACTTTAACTGCTCCAGCTTGCTCTCATAGCTTTTAATCAGAGTCAGATCCCCGTCAAACTCGGAATTAAACCATGTCAGTTCAGAATCAATCGTGCTCATGTACTCTTCCGCGTTGGCAATCAGTTCATTTGTCTTCGTGAGATCGGTCTCAACCGTGGCAAGAGTAATGCTTTTTGCCTCTGCCTGAAGCTGAAGCCGGATATTTCTCGCTCTCATGGTGGCTTCATGTCTCATGTGGTAAAAGGAGCTGTACCTGTTGCCTATATTATTCATTCCGAAAATTGAAACGAACAATGAAATAATAAAGCATATGATTACAACCCCGAAGGAAACAACAATCTTCTTTTTCATATTCAGATTCTTCATTTTCTCAATCATCCTCGCTTTTTATAAAATATACTAATGTCTGCTTTCATTCGTTCACGCATATACATCAAGCGCATGAAGACTTGGCGGCACCGCCTCCATCATTTCTTCCATAGCCGCCCCTTCCACCTGAGCCATATCCAGCGTCTTACGCAGAAGCGCCATATCCACATCCGTAAGCAACTGTGAACTGCTCTTCGACAAGCTGGTTAAAGCTATGTCCATCATATCCACTCCCATTCCTTGACCTCCTGTCCTGTGAATTATTGCGGGAACTGCCGTCTGAAATAAACGCTCTCAGGCAATTCTAGCATACTATTGTATTTATAT
>VSNE01000341.1 GCA_009774155.1 Lachnospiraceae bacterium | reverse complement strand
GGTTCAAATCAATAATAAAAATCGTTATACATCATGTTCTTTTGGAAGACAATAGGTAATCTCTAAAAACCTCGAATTTTGTTAAATGCACATTCAAGAAATGGCTTTGTTATGTGATTGCATTCTTCATCATATAGGGTTTTTAGAGGTTTCCAATATACACTTGATACTATTCTACTAAAAGAAAGAGGTTTTGCCTACACCAAGTGTAACCAAGCACAAGCAAGAAAATTAACTTTAAACAAGTTTACTACCTTTTGATTTTTACTTTTCGAGGGTTCAAAAGTGAACATCAGGGTTCAAATACTTTTTGGAGAGGGTTCAAAAGTGAACACCCCTCTGCCAATTATTATAGATTTTTTAACTGCCCACAAAGCCAGTAAGGACTTCCGGCAACACTCAATGTGCCGGAAGCCCTTGTTTTCAGTGGTTTTCCGATATTCTGTTCCTGCCCTTTGTATCAAATTTGCAATTTACATTTCCACATAGAAATCCTTCAGAATCAGTTCCTCGTGATTTTCCATATAGATCCGAAGCATTTCCTTCTGGTTTGTAATACTGTCACTCTCTGCTTTATCACCATCCTCCCTGGAAAGCCGGATATAGGCTGCCGTACTGTAATAGTGAATCATAGGCCCCACCCCGCCTGTTTTCTGCCACCGTGCCCTGCGTCAATAATCACGGTTCTTTTATGGTTTTCTCCCTCTACCCGACTGCCGGATACCTTTTTCCAGCCCCTTTCTGCCAGAATACATGCACACAGAATCAGGACTACCGACATCAGCAGCTCCAATTTTTTTCTTTCCAACATAATAAAACCGCCGCACATACTTTCTGTAAAGTATATGCGGCGGACATTTTCCTATGACTGGCTGCTTTTCAGTATCTTTAATTCACATATTTCAGAATCACATCCCAAATAGAAGGCCTCTCATAACCCAGTCTCCACGATGCAACCCCTGCCAGGTTATATTGTTTTATCAGCTTCATTTTTTCCTCTATAGAGCGTTCCTCCTCCATCCACATCTGATAAATACTGCCTTCATATTCCAGTTCTATATAATATTGATGTGTCTGCTCATCCCAGGTCGGCTCTACCTCATTATTCGCAGCCTTTGCATCTGCGCCATCCATTCCAAGCGCCTCGCTGCTCACCTCGCCGTCTTCATCTGTTCTCCAGAACCTGGTGTAAAACGGAACTGCGTTAATTACTCTTTCTGCCGGAACCTCCTCCAATGTTTTTTTGATACCCTGCTCTACAAATCCGTAAGAAGCTACGGACCCTGCAGTCTCTGAACCGGCATAATGCTCATCATATCCCATAATAATTACATAATCTGCGAAAACTCCCTGCTCTGCCCTGTAATATTGACTGGAAGAAGATGTGGGAACATAGTTGTCCACAGAAAGCACAATATTATTAATCCGGCACATAATCGACAGCTCCCTGATAAACTCAATATAAGCCCTTCCGCAGTCCTCTGTAATCATCTCGAAATCTACGTTAATGCCATCCAGGCCATACTGAATGGCCGCAGCCGCCAGCTGATTAATCAGGCGCTGCCTGCTGGATGTTCTGGAAAGCGTCTCGTAAGTACTGACGCCCTCCGCAAAATTATCCACAAGTCCCCACACTTCCAGCCCCTGCTGATGTGCATAGTCCACATAGGATTGGCTGGCAATGGAAGAAATGTTTCCGTCCGTGTCCGCGATGGAAAACCATGTGGGAGAAATGGTCGTCAGACCTTTTGTGTCTGCAATCCGGGACAGAAGATACTCATTCGCATCCATATTTGTTACCTGATGCCAGGACAAATTAATCGTATAGTCCTTTGAAACATTGGTATATTCCGGCTCGTCAAACTCAGGCGCGCTCACCTCCTCCTGGAAATCCGCAGATATTCTTTTATTCTGCACATATCCGATATAGCCGTCCTTTGTCAGCACCTTAGTCCATTCCCCAATCTCCTCCGGCTCGTCCAATGTATACATTACCGCGCCCTTTTCTGCCTCTGCCACAATCGGACTTTTAATTCCGGCCTTATAGCGGACAGGAATTTTCCTCTGGGCTGTCACCACATCCTTTGAACCAAATTCAGTGACTATATGCACACGGTTGGGCTCCTCCCAGTGTTCATAAGTAAAATTCGTGTATTTTTTCAGAAAATCCAACGCCACATATGCATCGCTGCCGTCTGCGCGGAGAATCACATAATCTTCGCTCTGCTTCGTCTTTGCTATTGTATATTCGCTGCTTCCCACGCCTACGCTGACCAGCTCCGTAGGAAGTACATACAGGTAAAGATTCTCTGTCGCATCCCAGTAAAAACGGGAATTCAGATGCTGGTATATTGTCTCTACATGCAGATATACTTTACCGTCTATAAATCTGGCCTTGTCTCCCAGCAGCTCATTATCAAGGATAACCGCCATCTCCTGATCATCCCGGAGATCAAAATATTCATTGTGATCTACCCATTCCTTAGACGGAGAATACTTTTCATACAGCATTTTACATATCAGAAAAATGCTCACAACCAAAATCAGCCCAAGGGCAATCAGTACCGGAATAACCCGCGGATTCAGTCTGCGTCTTTTTCTTCTGGAACGCCGTCTGGGGGTTTCTTCCTCTCTCATCTGTTTCTTTTTCTTTTTCTTTATCTTTATCATCAAAGTCCTCCTGGATACTTTTCTCCCTCGTATGCAGGATTTATCCCTTCTGCATATCCGCCTCTTCCGGCACCTATAAGCGTTATCCTGTAAAATGCGTAAAAAGGCATCCGCTTTATAATGCATTATATCACAAAGCTACCGTTCCCACCACCACAATCTCAGAACATAGAAAGACTTTTCTTCTCATATCATTATAATACGAATACTCATTGGTATCCGCAGACCCCTGGCAGCTCTGCCTCTTAATTAGCAGTATGCACATTTCTTCAAAAGAAAGTAACTGTGATATATTATTTTTTGTACAC
>VSNE01000340.1 GCA_009774155.1 Lachnospiraceae bacterium | reverse complement strand
TACGCTCTTCTCCAGCCGCATCACCTTGCCAGTCAGCTCTTCATTAAAATTATCCAGCAAATAAACTGCGCAATACAGCGCCTTTTTTACAAGCTCCGCCATTCTTACCGCTACGATGCGGCTCTGCTCCACCGCGTAGCCGGGAGTGTCCAAAAAGCGCATATCCAAAAGCTGAAAATCCTTTGCGTTCTTGTTTGTGTCCGCCTTCTTATTTTCAGATTCAGGTATGGTCAGGCAGGCCAGTTTCACAAGCGCTTTGGAAAACGGGAAAAGAATTAAAGTGGCCGCCACATTAAATGCAGTGTGAACTGCCGCAATACCTGCCGCATTCACAGGCCGCTTCATAAATTCAAACTGCATAAAGCTGTTCAAAATATAAAATATAGTCATAAAAATAATGGTGCCCATCAGGTTAAAATACAGATGGACAAGGGCTGTCCGTTTTGCGTTCTTATGCGCGCCGATTCCCGAGAGCACCGCTGTCACGCAGGTGCCGATATTCTGTCCCATAATAATAGGAATCGCCGCGCCGAAAGAGACAGCTCCGGTGGCGCACAATGCCTGAAGGATACCTACTGATGCGGAGGAGCTCTGAATCACTGCCGTCAGCAGAGCGCCGCACAGCATACCCAGAACCGGATTCGAGAACATAGTCAAAAGTCCTGTAAACTCCGGTACATCTGCCAGCGGCCTGACAGAGCTGCTCATTGTATCCATACCGGTCATCAGAATTGCAAAGCCTATCAGGATCAGTCCCACATCTCTTTTTTTCTCCTTTTTTGAGAACATCAGAAAACAGACCCCAATCAGCGCCATCACCGGCGAAAAGGAAGCCGGCTTCAAAAGTCTGACAAAAAAATGGCTGCTCTCAATACCTGAAAGACTGAGAATCCATGAGGTGATGGTTGTGCCGATATTAGCGCCCATAATAATCCCCACTGCCTGTGTCAGCTGCATCATTCCGGAGTTTACAAATCCCACGACCATAACTGTTGTGGCTGAAGAGGACTGTATCACCGCTGTCACACCGGCCCCCAGAAGAACTGCCTTCAACGTATTGGAGGTCAATTGCTCCAGAATCCTTTCCAGCTTACCGCCCGAAGCCTTTGCCAGCCCTTCCCCCATTGTTTCCATTCCATACAAAAACAAAGCCAGCCCGCCCAGCATAGTCAACAAATCAAAAAAATCCATATAAAATTCCCCTTACTCTAATTGGTATTTAACATACCCATTTATCCGCCATCATATAATCACAGCTATGCATATATTTAAAAATCTGCTCCAGGACGCAGAAAAACCAGAGGCGGGGGCACCTCTGGTCTTTCTGCAACAACTTTTCATTTATATTTATCGAAGATACTGCAAAAAAATAATCAAAAGGGAAGGTTTATTCGTTAAGGGGGATTGAGGGATGCAGTATCATCCATAAATACCATATTCGCAAGGGAGCTGCTTTTATTTTCTGCCGCTCTCACTTGTTGGATTTATTATATGTCCCCAAGAAATAATTGTACATTGACAAAACTCATAAATTTTTTTCATCTTTCGACATTTTACCAGACAAAAGATCCAAAACCGCTCGTTTGCAGAGCCAAAGCTCACACTCCAGTAATCGGAGGAGCAGCAGCGCTCTGGCTTTCTGTTTTCAGGAATATCTTTTTTACTTTAAATCGATAAAGTAAAGATTTCAAACAAAAAGCACTGAAAACCAGTGCTTTTTTATGAGACATCGGGGATTCGAACCCCGGACAACTTGATTAAAAGTCAAGTGCTCTACCGACTGAGCTAATATCCCATCTGTATGCATCTCAAATGCCCAACTGGGCTAGCTGGATTTGAACCAGCGAAATGCAGGAGTCAAAGTCCTGTGCCTTACCGCTTGGCGATAGCCCATTATCTTTGATTCAAGGTGGGTATAGGGATTCGAACCCTAGACCTCCAGAGCCACAATCTGGCGCGCTAACCAACTGCGCTATACCCACCACATTCAGATAAACGTGCCCGAAGGGATTCGAACCCCCGACCCACGGCTTAGAAGGCCGTTGCTCTATCCAGCTGAGCTACGGACACACGCTCCGATACACTCGGAAAGCGGGTGATGGGAATCGAACCCACGTATCTAGCTTGGAAGGCTAGTGTTCTACCATTGAACTACACCCGCATATCGAATTTTAGTGCCAATCGGGGTGACAGGATTCGAACCTGCGACCTCCTGGTCCCAAACCAGGCGCTCTAGCCAAGCTGAGCCACACCCCGTTTTCGCCATCCTCTATTGGACACATGTTGTATTATATAAGAGCTATGCATAAATGTCAACATCTTTTTTCATTTTTTTCAAAATAACTTATGTCTCTTTTTTAAGTAACTAACCGTATAATGAGCGATGCCCTCCCGATCAATTTCCATCACAATATAGCTCGGTTCATGTCCATCCTGTCTTGGAAGCGACAGACTTCCGGGATTTAAAATAGTAAGTCCGTCCTTCCGGCTTAAAAACGGATAATGCGTATGCCCATACATTGCAATATCCACCCCCCGCTGTATGGCCTCTTCCCTCAGACGCTGAATCCCCATATTTACATAATAATAATGTCCATGGGTAATCAGCGCACGGTAATTTCCTAACTGTATCACTGCCTCACGAGGCAAATCACTGTAATAATCATTATTTCCTGCAACCATATCCATCGGGATATCTGCCAGAGAACGAATATAATCCTCTCCCCCTTCCACATCTCCCAGATGAATCAGCCGATCAATATTTCCAACCCTTTTCAGTACCTTTTCCAGATTACTTTCTCTTCCATGAGTATCACTTACAATCAATATTTTCATTTATACGATTCCTGTAATTTTCTTAACTCTTCCTTCATCAGACGCAGCGCTTTTCCCCGATGACTGATCTTATTTTTCTCCTCCAGCGGCAGCTCCCCGGAATAGCACTTATATTCCGGCAAGTAGAAAATCGGATCATACCCAAATCCATTCTCTCCCTTTTC
>VSNE01000034.1 GCA_009774155.1 Lachnospiraceae bacterium | reverse complement strand
GCTTTACAGAAGTTTTTAAGGCTTCGCCCATTCAGCTATTGAAAGGAGTATTTTCATTATGACTCAGACGAAAGGACGTGCCAGTCTTGAATACAGCAACCCGCCCCGTATTATTGGAGCCGCATCTATTGTGGGCTCAAAGGAAGGCGACGGCCCCCTGGGCCATCTCTTTGACCATATTGAGCAGGACTCTAAATTCGGCAAAAATACATGGGAGGAGGCCGAGAGTGAGCTTCAGCTTCAAACTGCAAAAAAGGCTATGGAAAAAGCAGGTATGAATGAGGAACAGATCCGTTATCTGTTTGCCGGGGACCTGCTGGCGCAGGGAATTGCCACCTCCTACGGGCTGATGGAGCTGCAGATTCCTCTGTTCGGCCTCTACGGGGCATGCTCTACCTGCGGAGAAAGCCTGAGCCTTGCGTCTATGACAGTGAATGCAGGCTATGCGGAGTATGCCATGGCAGTAACCTCCAGCCATTTTGCCAGTGCGGAAAAGGAGTTTCGATTTCCCCTGGAATATGCCGGGCAGCGCCCCCTGTCAACTACCTGGACGGTCACTGGTTCCGGGGCCTTTGTACTTGCCTCCAAAGAATCCGCAGCAGCCAGAGAATCCTCTGTATGTATCACCGGAATTACCACAGGAAAGGTGGTGGATTACGGGGTAAAGGATTCCATGCATATGGGAGCCGCCATGGCTCCTGCGGCGGCAGACGCTATTTACCAGCATTTGATGGATTATGGAAGAACCCCGGAGGATTATGATCAGATTATTACCGGGGATTTGGGAAGCATCGGACAGACGATTTTAAAAGACCTGATGCTGGAGAGGGGGATAGACCTGGACAATGTCCATGACGACTGCGGCATACTGATTTTTGATTCGGATACGCAGGATACCCATGCGGGCGGCTCCGGCTGCGGCTGTGCGGCTGCAACTCTGGCGGCCTATATTCTGCCGAAGCTGGAACGCGGAGAATGGAAGCGCGTGCTTTTAGTGCCGACCGGAGCGCTTTTGTCCAAGGTAAGCTTTAACGAAGGACAGTCCATTCCGGGAATTGCCCATGGAGTAGTATTGGAACACTGTTAAATATATTTGAAAATTTTTGTTAAATATAAAAAAATAATGCATCCTCATAAAAAATGTGCTACAATGGTTCCGATTTAGATGTTTAGGGAGTATTCAACAATGGAGGATGCAGAATGAGAAAAAAATCACATATTTCACTGGCAGGTTTTTTGGTGAAAGGTTTGGAGAATGATGTTCTAAGCCGCAGATGGAAAGCTTTTTATGTGGGAAGTCTTTTGCCGGACTGCAGGCCGTCCTTTCTGACGGTTCGCCATGAGTATGATGAAACATTTGAGATAGTGGAAGAAAAGATTCGCCGTCTGGTAGAGGATACAAGTAAGAGATCGACGGATTCTATACGGTATATGATTGATTTGGGCCAGGTATTTCATTACATTGCGGATTATTTTACATTTCCGCACAACAGTCATTATCCGGGTAATTTAAAGGACCATTGTGCGTATGAAAAATATCTGAAGTTCAGACTTCGTTCCTATATCCGGGAGGGGGATGCCGTCTTTCATGAAGAGGCAACGAGGAAGCTGGCTTCGGTGGAGGACATTTTAGCCTATATTCGGAAGAACCACCAGGAATATATGAAGAATCAGCACAGTGTGGAGGAGGACTGTGAATATATCACAAGAGTATGCTCACAGGTTCTGGCAGCGATGGTTTATTTGGTGAGCGCGCCTGCTGCGGCATATGCGGCATAGGAGTTTTTTTATGGAAATAAAGAACGGACTGGAGGAAAAATACGGTCAGTTGAAGGATCGAATTGCTTCGGAGGAGAAGGCGGCTGTCGCTTTCTCCGGCGGAGTGGATTCGGTCTTTTTATTATATGCAGCCAGGGAGGCGCTGGGAGACAGGGCGCTGGCGCTGACCGTTTCTTTACATGCGGTGCCCCAAAAGGAACTTGCAGAGGCGAAGGAGTTCTGCAGGACATACGGCATCCGGCAGCGGATCGAATACATGGATGAATTTGCTGTGGAAGGCTTTGCGGATAATCCGCCGGACAGGTGCTATTTGTGCAAGAAAGCACTTTTTACAAGGATGCTTGCGCTTGCAGATGAAGAGGGCTGCCCGGCTCTGCTGGAGGGCTCCAATCTGGATGACCAGGGGGATTACCGTCCGGGGCTTCGGGCCTTAAGGGAGCTAGGGATTAAAAGTCCCCTGAAGGACGCAGGCTTTACGAAGGCAGAAATCCGGGAAATGTCAAGAAGACTTGGGCTTCCTGCCTGGAAAAAGCCGTCTATGGCATGCCTTGCTTCCCGCTTTGCCTATGGAGAGAGGATTACACCGGAGAAAATGACAATGGTAGAGCAGGCGGAGGAGTATCTGTCGAAGCTCGGATTTATTCAGAGGAGAGTGCGTATGCATGGAGGAATGGCCAGAATTGAGCTTTTGCAGGAGGATATTCCCCGGATGATGGAAGGGGAGATATACCGTAGGGTGCAGGAAAGGCTTTCGGCTCTCGGATTTGTCTATGTGACGCTGGATTTGAACGGCTTCAGAAGCGGAAGCATGAATAAGGGATTGGAAACGCATGGGTGAAAATGAATATAAATATAGAAATGAGACATTTGCAAGGACAGAGCTTCTGATCGGGGAAGCCGGGCTGGAGAGACTTCGGAAATCAAGGGTAGCAGTATTCGGAGTGGGCGGAGTGGGCGGCTATGCAGTGGAGGCGCTGGCAAGAAGCGGAGTGGGCTTCCTTCTTCTGGTGGACAATGATCTGGTAAGCGAAAGCAACCTGAACCGTCAGATTATCGCTCTTCGGAGCACAATCGGAAAGTATAAGACACAGGTGATGAAAGCGCGGATTGCGGATATCTGTCCTGAGACAGTTGTTGAGACCCGGGAATGTTTTTTGCTTCCGGAAAATGTGCATGCATTTCATTTTGAGGATTATGATTATGTGGTGGATGCCATTGATACAGTATCCGGAAAGCTTGCGCTGGCGGAGAGCTGTTACCGGACGGGAACGCCGGTAATCAGCGCTATGGGCGCCGGCAATAAGCTGGACCCGACGAAATTCACAGTGACAGATATTTATAAGACGCAGATCTGCCCGCTGGCGAGAGTCATGCGTCGGGAACTGAGAAAGAGAGGAATTCCAAAGCTTAAGGTAGTGTATTCTACAGAAGCTGCCGCGGCTTTGGAACGGCAGCTTCTGCCGGAGGACGGCCGGAGGGTGACGCCGGGCAGCATGGCATTTGTGCCGGGAGCGGCCGGACTGATTTTGGCGTCCGAGGTGGTGCGGGATATTCTTTCATAATAACAGGAAGTAAAAGGAGGCTGCTGCGGGCAGCCCACAGGCCGGGCAGTTGATAAAACAGGGGGAAAACAGATGCCGCTGCAGTTGATTCTGGGAAATTCCGGAGCCGGAAAATCCCATTACATATTTGAAAAGATAATAAAAGAATCGGAGGAAAATCCGGGGAAACAGTTTCTGGTCATTGTACCGGAGCAATTTACGATGCAGACCCAGAAGGACCTGGTTATGATGCATCCCCGCCGCGGGATCATGAATATTGACGTGCTGAGCTTTGAACGTCTGGCCCATAAGGTGTTTGATGAGGTGGGAGGAGAGCATCGGAGGATTCTGGAGGACACAGGAAAAAATCTGATTTTAAGACGTCTGGCAGAGGAGAAAAAGGACGAGCTGACGCTTCTTGGAGGGAATTTAAAAAAGCTGGGATATATTTCCGAGGTAAAATCTTTAATCTCCGAGTTTACGCAGTACCATGTGACAACAGAACAGATTTCCGAAATGATGGAGCAGAATCTGGAAAATCCGCAGCTTTACTATAAGCTGAAGGATATGAAGATTATCTATGACAGCTTTCAGAAATATCTGGAGGGGACTTATCTGACTGCAGAGGAGCTTTTAGGAGCGCTGGAGAAAACGGTGGAGGAATCCGCCTCCGTCCGCGGAAGCGTTATCGTGCTGGACGGATACACTGGCTTTACGCCGGTACAGCTAAGTCTTTTGAAAAAGCTGCTGGCGCTGTCGGAGGATGTATATATAACGCTGACCATGGACGGGGAGGAGAATCCCTTTGCGCTGAATGCGGAATATCAGTTATTCCACATGACGAAGAAGACGGTGGCCGGTCTTGCGCGTCTGGCAGAAGAAGCAAATATAGAGCTGCGTCCTCCGGTCATATTGAAGGAGGCAGGGAAGCGCCGTTTCTGCAATGCTCCGGCACTTTACTTTCTGGAATCTCATATTTTCCGTCATGGAAAGGAATTCTGGGGGCAGAAAACAGAGGAAGTGAAGCTCTATGCGGCCCATACGCCCCGGTCTGAGGCAGAAGCAATCGGACGGGAGATTCAGAGACTTGTCCGGGATGAGCATCTGCGTTACCGGGATATGGCGGTGGTGACCGGGAATCTGGAGACCTATGGAATACTGATGGAACAAGTCTTTTCCAGGCTGGGGGTTCCTGGCTTTATTGACCGGAAAAAGGACGTGCTGAAAAATCCGTTTGTGGAATTTCTGCGCGCTCTTCTGGCCGTGATACAGGAGGATTTTACCTATGAAGCCATGTTCCGGCTGCTGAGAAGCGGAATGACGGGCGTATCATTGGAAGAAACAGATCGTCTGGAAAACTATGTGATTGCCAGGGGCGTGCGCGGATGTTCAGGCTGGAGACGGGAGTGGAAGCGGCCTTTGAAGGGAATGGATGAGGAAGCCCTTCAGGAGCTGAATAGATTGCGGGAAAAGGCAATACAGGGCCTTATGGAGCTGCGGGCAGTTCTGAAGGATAAGAAAACGGATACCGGGGGAATGACAAGAGCTGTTTATGATTACCTGTCCGGCCTGGAAATCCAGAGACAGTTAAAGGAGTATGAGGAGCGGTTCGAGGCCGCAGGGGATTATTCCCAGGCGAGAGAGTATGCGCAGATTTACGGTATGGTTATGGACCTGTTTGACAAGCTGGTCATGCTTTTGGGAGACTGCCGTATGCCGCTTTCGGAATATGCGGAGCTTCTGGATGCAGGCTTATCGGAGATGAAGGTCGGTATGATTCCGGCCGGGACAGATCAGGTGGTGGTCGGAGATATGGAACGAAGCCGTCTGAAGGACATCAAGGTGCTTTTTTTTGCGGGAGTCAATGAGGGCAGCGTGCCCAAGGATAAGAGCCGGGGCGGCATTTTGTCCGAGATGGACAGGGAGCTTTTGTCCGAGCAGCAGGTGGAGCTGGCTCCTACCTCCAGACAGGAGACTTATATCCAGAAATTCTATATTTATTTAAATATGACGAAGCCGTCCGAAAAGCTGTATCTTAGCTGGAGTCTGGCGGATGCGGACGGAAATGCGCTGCGCGCGTCCTGGCTTATTGCCCAGGTGCAGCAGCTTTTCCCGGAGGTGCCTGTATTGACCAATGCGCAGAAATCTTCTTTGGATCGGCTGGTAACGCCCTGCGGCAGCATCCGGGAACTGACAGAGGCATTGAAGGCCATGCGCGCGCAGACGGCTGACAGACAGCAGAAAGCGCTGGTTCGATGGTTTGCGGAACAGACAGAATGGCAGGATAAGCTTCAAAGACTGATGGATGCCGTGTGCTTTATGAACCGTGAGAGCAGGATTGGCCGGGCGGTAGCCCGCGCGTTGTACGGGACGCTTCTGGAGGGCAGCGTAACGAGGCTGGAACAGTTTGCGGCCTGTGCCTACTCGCATTTTTTACAGTATGGTCTGCAGCTTTCAGAGCGTGAGATTTATGGCCTGGAGGCTGTGGATATGGGAAATGTATTTCATGGAGCGCTGAAATATTTTTTTGATGCGGTGGAGCATGGTCCCTATGGCTGGTTTCATGTTCCGGATGAGAAAAGGGATCAGTGGATGGAGGAAGCGCTGGAGCATGCTATGGAGGATTATGCGGTTCAGACGCTTTCGGACCGGGCGCAGGATCAGTATGTGCTGGAGCGGATGCGCCGTATCGGAAGGAGGACGGCATGGGCAGTCTTGAGACAGCTTCAGAAGGGAGCGTTTTTTCCGGAGGAGACGGAGGTTTCCTTCCGGAATCTGGAGCAGCTCCCCAGTGTCACGATGCTTTTGTCCGAGGATGAGAGAATGCGCCTCCGGGGACGGATTGACCGGATTGACGTGTGCAGGGAGGAGGGGCGGACCTATGTGCGTGTGATCGATTATAAGAGCGGGAGCGCCAGATTCGATCTGACCAGTATCTATTATGGTTTGCAGCTTCAGCTTGTGGTCTATCTGAATGCGGCGATGGACATGGAGACAAGGAAGCAGGGGCAGGAGGCGCGCCCGGCGGGGATGTTTTACTATCATATTGAAGATCCTATGCTGGATTACGGGGAACCGGAGACCTTGCAGCAGCGGATGCTTAAGGAGCTGGCCTGGAACGGGCTGGTGAATGGGGACAGAGAGATTATCTCTATGATGGATAAGGAGATGACAGTCAGTTCAGATATCCTGCCTGTCCGGCTTAAGAAGGACGGCGGCTATACGTCGGCCTCATCCGTAGCGGATGAGGAACAGTTCCGGCGGCTGTCAGGGCATGTGCAGAAGAAGCTTTCAGAGTATGGAGAACGGATTTTAAAAGGGGATATCAGCATACAGCCTTACGAGCTGGGAGACGAGGATGCGTGCAGACTCTGCAGATATCATAGTGTGTGCGGCTTTGACCGAAAGGTGGAGGGCTGTGAGAAGCGGAGGCTGCGCCCCCTGGATAAGACAGAAATCTGGAGAAGGCTGGAGGAGGAAGAAGCGTGAGTGTAGCATGGACTGATGATCAGAGAAGGGTTATTAATACAAGAGATAAAAATCTTCTGGTTTCTGCAGCGGCAGGCTCCGGAAAGACGGCTGTATTGGTGGAACGGATTCTTGCTTTAGTTACAGATCCGGAGCGGCGTGTGGACGTGGACCGGCTGCTGATCACGACCTTCACAAAGGCGGCAGCCTCGGAAATGAGGGAGCGGATTGGAAAAGCTCTCTCTGAGCGTCTCTTAGAGGAACCGGATAATGAGTGGCTTCAAAGACAGGAGGCTCTGGTTTCCCGGGCGCAGATTACGACGATCCACGGATTCTGCCTGTATGTAATCCGGAACTATTTTCATACAATTGACTTGAATCCGAATTTCCGGATTGCGGATGAGGGAGAGATGCGTCTTCTGAAGCAGGATATTGCGGATGAAATTCTGGAAGAGGCCCATAAGGAAAGGACTCCGGAGTTTTTGCGGTTTGCGGAGAGCTACGGCAGCGGCAACCGGGGAAACGGGCTTGCAGAACTAATTCTTCAGCTCTATGAATACGCGGTTGCCAGTCCTCAGCCGGTTCGGTGGCTGAGGGAGTGCGCGGCTATGTATGAGGTTCCGGAAGGTGCATCCTGGAGTGATTTTGCCGGGGCGGACGCGGTGCTGAAGGAGCTGAAGGCAGAAGCCGGAGACTGCTTAAAGCAGATCAGGAGAGCAGAAATGATTGCCCTCTCTCCGTCGGGTCCCCTTCCCTATGAAGAAGCGCTGAGATCGGATGAAGATTTTCTGGTATCGCTGATGGAATGCGGAAGTATAGAGGAGTTTGAAGAAACAGCGACAGAGGTGAGATGGCAGAGGCTTCCCAGCCGCCGCTCAAAGGCTATGGCAGAAGCGGATGATGCGCTGTGCGGCCAGGTTATGCAGATTCGGAATGATGTGAAGGATGCATGCAAGGCGCTGGTAAAGCAGTATTTTTCACTTTCGGGTGAGGCTGTTATGGAACAGATGCGCAGGACCGGCGGGAATGTCAGAACCTATGTAGAGCTGACTCTTAGATTTATGGAACGGCTGGAGGAGAAGAAGCGGAAGCAGAATATCCTGGATTTTTCCGATCAGGAGCATCTGGCTTTGCGCATTCTGACCAGAGAGGAGGATGGTGAGCTGGTTCCATCCGAGGCGGCAGATGTATTTGCGGATTATTTTGCGGAGATTATGGTGGACGAGTACCAGGACAGCAATCTGGTTCAGGAGGCCATTTTGAACAGCATCTGCGGAAAACGAAGAGGCAGGGACAACAGGTTTATGGTCGGGGATGTGAAGCAGAGCATTTATCGGTTCCGCCGGGCAGAGCCGGGGCTGTTTCTTCAGAAATACAGTCTGTATGAGGATGGGGAAGAGGGGATACGCATTGATCTGCATCAGAATTTCAGGAGCCGCACAGAGGTGCTTCGTCCGGTCAATGAAATATTTGAAAGGATTATGCGCCGGGAGCTGGGAGGCATTGATTATGATGAAGCAGCGGTATTAAGGGCAGGCGCCTCTTATCCGGAAAATGAGGCATGTGAAGCGGAGCTTTTACTTCTTTCCCAGGAGGAATGGGAGGAACTGCGTCCGGAATGCAGCTGGACGAAGCAGGAGGCGGAGGCCCATCTGATTGCGGCCCGGATTCGCAGGATGCTTGCGGAGGATCAAGTGTCTGACAAGGGCGGACTGCGGCAGATAACTCCCGGTGATATTGTGATTCTGCTTCGGACGATGTCGGGATGGAGCGAGACCTTCGTGCGCGTCCTGCAGGAGGAGGGAATTCCGGCAAGCGCTCAGTCCAGGGAAGGATATTTTGGGACTATGGAGGTGGAGATACTTCTTTCTTACCTTAA
This sequence comes from Lachnospiraceae bacterium, assembly GCA_009774155.1. Lineage (GTDB taxonomy): Bacteria > Bacillota > Clostridia > Lachnospirales > Lachnospiraceae > Hominiventricola. The sequence goes on along the minus strand of VSNE01000034.1, from coordinate 5,506 downwards.
AGTGCTGGATAATCCGACCCAGGAGATACCCCTGGCGGCAGCTATGCACAGTATGCTGGGAAGATTCACGTCGGAAGAGATGGCGATGATAAAGGCGGCGTTTCCGGAGGAAGGATATGCGGGAGCATGCAGAAGGTATTTGGAAGATGGCCCCGACGAGGAGCTTAGGAGACGTCTGTCTGTATTTTATGGACAAATAGAGCGATACCGGAGACAGGCAGCCTGTACATCGATTCATGAACTGCTTTGGCAGATTCTGACGGAAACCGGATTCCTGGATGAGGTATGTGCGCTGCCGGGCGGGGAGCAGCGCCTTGCCAATGTGGAAATGCTGCTTCAGAAGGCTCAGGATTATGAGAAAATCAGCTATCATGGGCTGTTTCACTTTATCCGGTATATAGAACGGATGCAGAAATATCAGATGGATTTCGGAGAAGCAGATATTTCCGGCGCCGGCAAAGCGGCAGTACGGATTATGAGCATTCATCATAGTAAGGGCCTGGAGTTTCCGGTGGTTTTTGCGGCAGGCATGGGGAAAAGCTTTAATCGGCAGGAGAGCCGGGACAAGGCTGTGTTCCACAATAAGTATGGGATCGGCCTGGATTATGTGGATTTGGAGAGCCGGATGCGCAGGCCCACATTGCTGAAGCAGTTTATCCGGCGTCAGAATCTTCTGGACAGTTTGGGAGAGGAACTGCGGATACTGTATGTTGCCATGACCCGCGCCAGGGAAAAGCTGATACTGACCGGAATGGCAAAGGAACGGCTTTTAAGTGAACCGGGAGCGGACGGGGAAGAGAAGCCTTTATTTCTTCAGATGGCCGGCGCGGACTGCTGTCTTGAGTGGGTGCTTTCCGGGAGAAGCGCGCAGGGCAGCAGCCTGAGACGAGTGCGGGCATCTTTGGAGGAAATCGTTAAAAATGCAGTACAGGAACAGATAGAGAGCGCTTTGTCCCGGGATGATATGCAAAAAGTCATATGGTTTGGGAGCAGGGATGCAGAGCTGTACGATCAGGTAAAAAACTGTCTGTCCTGGGAGTATTCCTGGAATCAGGAACAGAGGACGAAGCAGAAATACAGTGTTACGGAGCTTAAAAAGCTGCGGATACAGGAAGAGTCGGACGGTGGGGAGGAGCTGTATCCGGAATCGGATATTATTCCTCTGATTCCCCAGTTTATTGAGAAGACGGAAGAAAAGAGCGGAGCCGCGAGGGGAACCATCTATCATACGATCATGGAATGGATGGACTTTTCAGATATGACAGAGCTGCCGCAGGTGGAGGAAGAGCTTCTTCGTCTTGTGGAGCTTGGAAAAGTGACAGAAGAGGAGAAAAATGCCGTGCGCCCGTCGGATTTTCTGAGATTTGCAGAGAGCAGACTTGCCGTAAGGATGCAGAAGGCAAAGGAGAGAGGAGAGCTGTTTCGGGAACGGCCTTTTGTCATAGGACTTCCTGGAACAGAGGTGGATGCTTCGGCTTCGGGGGAACCGGTGCTGATTCAGGGAATTATTGATGCATTTTTCTATGAGGACGATGAAATTGTAGTTCTGGATTATAAAACTGACAGGGTGCTGCGGGCGGAGGAGCTGGCAGAAAAATACCGCACGCAATTGGAATATTATGAGAAAGCGCTTCAGATGACGACCGGGAAAAGGGTAAAGGAGCGGCTGATTTATTCCTTTGCCCTTGGAAGAGTAATTCCGGTGTAGCTGTAAGAATTGTCAAAAGCCGGTTCTGCCATTTTCCGCGCTCTGCGCCGGTTATTTTCCATAATCAGGAGCAGGTCGCTGTCTGCGGGCGGCGGTTTTTGTGCTGTCTTTTGTTGAATGATGGGAAAATTTGGTATAAAATTAAAGAAAAATGTATGAGGGGTATGGTTATGAGATTGCGAGAAGTATATTCTATTTGTGTTGAATATATGAAAAAGATTCCCGAGATGAATGTGAAGGAATTATTTCAAGAGAAAGATAGGGAAACGGGACAGTATATTATAAATGATGATAAGGGGATTTTGAAATATATATTGCAGGAATTTGAAATGCTTGGACAAGTTAACGTTCTGAAGCCTACTCTTGATGAACTCAAAGGATTAATGACTATTGAAAAAGCAATTAATTATCGTTACACTTCAAACGAAAAAAGTCAATTAATGAGGGGCTTTAGAGATCTCTTGGTACAGTTGGAAACAATTGTTAATGTATGTGAAGGTTATGGTTATGCGGATGAAGAATATGTAGGATTTGATATAAAGGTTCCGGATCAAAGGGATTTTTCTTCTATAACAAAGAATTTAAATGATTTTAATAAAATCATGAAACAGTCTCCATTTCTTAATAAATGTGACGCGGTGATTGAATATAGGAAAATAGACTTAGGCTCGACATGGATTGAATTTGGGATTCGTGGAGCCGCTGCGGCCTCGTTATTACATATATTTGCAAAGTTCGTTGATAATTGTATAAAAATTCTGTCACATAAGAAAAACTGTCAGAAGCAGGAAGCAGAGTACAGGCGTATGGAGATTGACAATAAGCTTATCGAAAGTATGAGCGAAGCCCACCAAAAGATGACAGAAGCTTTAACTAATAAATACATTGGAGAATTAAGCGGGAAATTAGATCCGGAGGAGCAGGCGAGGGCCCAATTATGTTTTGATATGATGGTGGAATTACTGGATAAGGGAATGGAAATACATCATGCTATTACAAAGAATGAAAGTAATACCTTATTATTTCCCACATCAGAGCAGTGGAAAGAAATAAGCGGAAACCTGCCGGCAGCAGAAAATATTGAGGAAAAAAGTAATTGCGCGGAATAAATAGATACTGGTAACTTTGCAGGAAACGATATCCAAACAGGCTTTCCGAATACTTTACATAAGCTTCCGGAAAGCCTTTATTTGCGCCGCTTTTTCGGCTTTCCTTCCTCCTACAATTCCTCGCACACCTGAAAGATGTAAAATTTCAGATAGTAGGACTGGTCAGCAGACCAGAGAATAGGGTGATCGCAGGACTGGGTGCAGAACTCTACCTGTCGGAGACGTCTGTGGGCCTTGCGGGCAGCCTCCCGGAGCGTTTTTGCGAACAGTTCAGGCTCCATGAAGTGTGAACAGGAGCAGGTGGCCAGATAGCCGCCGTCCTTCACAAGCTTCATACCCCGAAAATTGATTTCACGATAGCCCTTGACTGCATTTTTTACGGAGCTGCGGGACTTGGTAAAAGCGGGAGGATCAAGGATAACGATATCATAGGATTCCCCCTGCTTTTCCAGCTCCGGAAGAAGCTCGAATACATCTGCGCGCCGGAAGGATACCCGATCTGACAAGCCGTTTAGACGGGCATTTTCCTCTGCCTGTCTGCAGCCGAATTCGGAAGCATCAATTCCCAGCACGTTGGAGGCACCGGCTGCTGCAGCATTCAGCGCAAAGGAACCTGTATGGGTGAAGCAGTCCAGCACCCTTTTTCCCCTGCAAAGCCGCTGAATGGCAAGCCGGTTGTATTTTTGATCCAGAAAGAAGCCGGTTTTCTGACCATCCTGCACATCTACGATATAACGGACCCCATTTTCTACAATTTCTACTTTCGTATCAAAGGGGTCTCCGATAAATCCCTTAAAGCGTTCCATACCTTCCTGTTCGCGGACTTTGGCGTCGCTCCGCTCATAAATTCCCCGGATTTTTATACCGTCCTCTGCAAGAACCTGCTTTAAGATATCCAGAATCTGCGGTTTCAGCCGATCAATGCCCAGAGCCAGAGATTCCACTACCAATACGTCGGAAAACTTATCTACGATCAGACCCGGGAGAAAATCCGCTTCACCGAATATGATACGGCAGCATCCGGTATCGCAGGTAGTTTTGCGGTATTCCCAGGCATTTCTTATTCTGCGTTCCAGAAAAGCTTTGTCGATGATATGCTCCTTTTTGCGTGACATAAGCCTTACTCGGATTTTAGAATGTATATTAATAAAACCATACCCCATAAAATAACCGTCAAAGTCATGGACGGCTACCAGATCTCCATTCTGAAATGAGCCCATAACACTGGCAATTTCATTATCATAAATCCACATGCCGCCTGCTTTTATGGAGCGGCCCTCTCCCTTTTTTAAGGTTATGACTGTATGGTACATAAAATCCTCTTTTCTGTTTATTGTAAATATGTATGTCTGCAGACAACAGGGAAAACAAGCGTGTCTGTCGCTCTGTTTACTGACTGCAGGATATCTGTCTATGGAAAAGTGTATCGGTTTTCTTGCCGCTTGTCAAGAATCGTTCTGCGGAAGGGAGAATGCGGTCTCTGCGGATAAGGACAACACAGCCATAGATGCATCGTCTTTATCAGGCCCGTTCATATGGAAAGAAAGCAAAATGAGGTATAAGGCGTAGAAATCTGGTTATACTCCATTTAAAAGAAAGGAGTGTAAAAATATGGAAGAAAATAAAAATCTTGATTTTGAAAAGCTGGAACCCCATGACAGACTGAAATATGAGATTGCAGAAGAATTAGGGCTGCTTGATAAAGTGAGAGAAGGCGGCTGGAAGGCGCTGTCTTCCAGAGAGACCGGACGAATCGGCGGGATGATCAGCCGAAGGAGGAAGGCGCTGGAAAAAAGCGGGCAGGAGGGCTAACCAAAAAGAGATCTGCCGCTGCAAAATGCAGGAATCCAAAACAGATACCCGTATTTTGCGGCAGAGCTTTACAACGCTTGTTTAAATAAGAATCGGGGCCTGGTAGTCTTTGCCCATCATCTGTTTTTTTCTCTCCTGGAATTCCCAGAAATAATCCTCCTGTACATCCGACCAGGTGTGCGTACTCTGATCATATACCTGAACAAACTCCTCCATATCCGGATGGCGGCGCACGGTGTTGGTCAAATATTCTTCTCCCGTAAAAGGATTTATTTCCCCCTGCGTTTTGTTCTTCCGGAAAGCATCCGGAATCTGAAAGGTCATGGAGGAGGAACCATAGGAGGCTGATGAAGATGCGGCAGGCTCATGAGGGGATGGGACATTGACGGCATCGGGAACAGGCCCGGGGTTCTGCGCGGGAGCGGCAGACCGTTCGGGAGCGGCGGAAGCCGCGCGGACAAATTCCGGCAGCGGTACCGCGGCCGGAGTCAACTGAACAGACACGCGATATCCCAGCAGAGCGGCAATGATGTGCATATCCTGCTCTGGAAAATTGTCCCGTTTCAGTCTCTGAGTCAGATTCTGGCGGGACATTTTATTGTTGGTCTGTTTTTCATATAAGGCAGCCAGATCCTTTATAGTCATATTTTTTCTTTTTAAAATAATCTTCAACTTCAAAAGTTACTTTTATTTTCCTTATTTTAGTAGTATTGATTTTTTTCTTTTTTGTGAGTATTTTTCCGTTTTTAATTTTTCTAATTGCATCTAAATTGGTTATTTTATCGTTTAATGATACATTTAGTTCTTTTTCATATTCTAAGTTTAACTTTTTAGAATTAAGAATTATTTTTACAAGTATTATAGTCAATATTATTAT
>VSNE01000339.1 GCA_009774155.1 Lachnospiraceae bacterium | reverse complement strand
ATATTATTATTCCCATCAATACTTAGGAATTGAGCTGGATACATTATTGCTTGTGATACTGTTGGATCTATATTTCTTTTTTGTTCATCATAATTTGCAAAATACCACATTGCTAATTGTTGTATTACTTCTATATCGTCTTTTGTAATAGCGTCTTGTTGATTTTCAGGTACTCCCGCTTTATCTAATAATTCTTTTTGTAAAATACATACTATTTTTTCCGAAGTATGTCCGTCGCCGTAGGGATTCTCAACGGCTGCAAGTGTGTTCCTGAACTCCTCTGACACTGCTGTTTCCATTGCTTCAACAATATGCGCACATTCCGCACTGCAGTTTATAATGCTGTCCGCCTGCAGTCTGCCCATCTGCCGATCCCCTATATTAACCGTGGGAACCTTAAAGGACGGAGCCTCTATCAGTCCGCTGGAAGAATTTCCGATTACCATTGTACATTCCTTAAGAGCGCTTAAATATCTCTGTGTCCCTAAAGAGTCAAAGCAGGCCGCGTTTTTATGGCAGGCTGCATATTCATCCGCCATTTTATTTATGATCCGCCCGTCTGCGTCCGCATTTGACTTGGTAAAGATATACTTCATGCCCATATTCATATCGGTAAACTGGTCAAAGGCTTTCAATATCTGAAGGAACTGGCATTCGGCGCTCCTTCTGTCCAAAGTAACCGGGTGGAAGGTTACTACAGCAAAGTCAGAGCCCAGTGAAAATTCAAGGCTTTCCTCCAGTTCCTTTCTCGTCAAAAGTGTATTTCTTAAAGCATTCTCTATTCCGACCGCCCCTACATTGAACACTCTGTCCGGGGCTTCTCCTAACTGGATGACCCGTTTTCTGAAAATCTCTGTACTTGTAAAATGTAAATAGCTCATTTTACTGATGGAATGCCGAACCGCTTCATCCACAGCGCCTTCCGTTGTTTCGCCCCCGTATAAATGTATGACAGGAATTCGCGCATTCATCGCAGCGCAGCAGACTGCCAGAGCTTCATACCGATCCCCCAATACCATCAGGGCGTCCGGCCTGCTTTCTTCAAAGTATTCCGCAAAGCTAATCATGGCCAGTCCCATGCTTTTGGATATGGATACCGGAGTGTCGGAGCTTAACAGAATTTCTATCTTTTTATCAATAGAAATATTGTCATTTTGTATTTCCTTATAGGTCAGTCCAAATTCAGGCGACAGATGCGCGCCGGTTACGGCGACCCTCACATCAAAAGCGCCCTGCTTGTCCAGCGCTTTAATGATTGGCCTTAGCAATCCGTACTCTGCCCGGGTAGCCGTTAAGACAATAATTTTCTTCTTCATTGCTTCTCCATATTTATACAGCTATAACAAGTCTATACTTCTAAAAGCTCATCTTCCTCAAAATCCCTGACAGCAGGAGTGCCCAGAATTTCAAACCATCTCATTGGAGAAATCCCATTGCCGGGTCTTTTGGTTGTAATATTTTCCTCTGTCAGAATTTCTCCCTTTTTAATTTTTTGTTTCGCGACAATACTTTTTCTGGCGACATTTATATTTTTTCTCTCACTTTTGGAAGGAATTTTATTTCCGTTTCCCAGCGCCGTTTCTATATTGCGGATTCCTGAAATCAGTTTTTTTAATTCCTCAGGCTCCAGGCTTGCTTTGTGGTCAGGGCCTTCCATTTGCCTGCTGATTGTAAAGTGCTTTTCAATAATGACTGCGCCGAGAGCCACTGCGGCTATGGAAGCCTCTGTACCTGCAGTATGGTCAGAATATCCCACAGGAACATGGAGCCTTTCCCGCAAAGCTTTTATCGCTAACAGATTTGCATCCTCATAAGGCGCCGGGTATTCTGTCGTGCAGTGCAGCACAGAAAGATTGGTCGTCCCATATTCCCTTAAAATCTCAACTGCCTTTTCCACCTCGGACATGCGGCACATTCCTGTGGAAAGAATGACAGGCTTTCCGGTGCGGGCAATCTTTATCAGATACGGCAGATTCGTCACCTCTCCGGAAGGTATTTTCCACATATCCAATCCCAGATGTTCTAAGAAAGAAATGCTTTCTAAATCAAAGGGCGTAGATAAAAATTGAATTCCGATTTCTCTGCAGTAATCAGCTAAAATTTCAAACTCCGGATACGGCAGCAGCAGTTTTTTCAGCATTTCCTTCTGGGAAGCCTCTTTCCCGATATTTTCTTTTTGGTATTGAGCCATTCCCGCATATTTTGAAACCAAAGAATCAAGCTTTGCAGTTTGAAATTTTACGATATCGGCTCCGCATTCTTTTGCTGTCCTTGCCAGCTGCTTTGCAGTTTCTATACTTCCGTTATGATTGACTCCTGCCTCTGCAATCACTAATACCTTCTGCATTCTGTACCTTAACCCTTCATTTATGGTATTTTATAACTTTAGCCGGGACTCCTACAGCAGTACAATGCTCCGGCATATCTGAAATAACAACTGCTCCGGCGCCGATCACCGCGCCTTTTCCAATCCTTTTTCCCTGAATAATCTGTACGCCTGTGCCGATCTCGGAAAGGTTTTCCATATAAACATTGCCTGAGATATTCACGCCCGGACTTAAGGTTACAAAATTTTCCATACGGACATCATGTCCTATCGTACATCCGGGATTAATAATATTGAAATCGCCTATCTCAATATCAACCGTCAGGCTGGTTCCTGCGCATATAATATTTCCCTGTCCCAGCTTTACCTGGGAGGACAGAGTCACGGATGGATCAATTAAGCTGGGAAATCCCAGATTGGGATTGCAGGCGTATTTTTTAAACACACTTTCCCGGATTTTCGGATTTCCTATAGCAATTACCGCATATAATTCCCGATCCGCCGCAGCCAGCCAGCTGTCATTGCCGATAACACGCGTTTTTTCATTCGGAATTTCATCCGTGATAAAACCCAGAATATTCCATCTTTCAGTTCCTTTTTCATTTATGCGTTTTATCAGCCATTCAATTTCTCTTGCAAGACCGCCTCTGCCCGCAATCACGATATCTTTCATAAAAATTGCTGCAC
>VSNE01000338.1 GCA_009774155.1 Lachnospiraceae bacterium | reverse complement strand
GCAATATACTCATTTTTTCAAATAGAAATAACATGAAATGATTTTAGAGTTTCATGCATTTTTATTATTACGGTATTCCCGTGGAGTACAGCCAAAATTCTTGATAAACAGTTTTGAAAAATAACTTAAATGATTAAACCCACAGCTAAAAGCAATCTCTGTAATACTTTTTCAGTGTTCCGAAGTAAATTGCAACTTGTTTTGAGCCGAAATGTATTCAAAAAATCCACCGGGGACTGTTGCAAATAGTGTTTGAAAATAAGGCAGCATTTACTGCGGCTTACATTTCCCGAAGCTGCAATTTCATTCAATGATATTTGCTCTGCATAGTGTTGATAAATAAATGATACCATATTTTTTTGAATTTCCAGATCACTGTTACTTTCACTTTTTCTATCTGCAATGACTAATTCCCCGCATTGCAGTAAACTGCTCCATAGCTGAAACATAACTGCGATAACCTGCAGTTCGTATGCGTTCGCTGCTTCTGCCTTTAGACAACGGATTTGTTCAAGATATTCTGCTATTTCCTGTCCTCTTGTCTGCTTTGAATGAAAATGCAAATATTCACAATCAACATTTTCAATAACTGGCGCAACATATTTTTGTAATAATGTTTTGTTACCGCCAAACAAAGACGGGTGGAACAAGATACATAAAAAGTAGCACTCCTGCTCTTTATACGAATAACCATAGTGCATTTGACGAGCATTTACCATAAGTGAATCCTTTTCATTCAGAAGAATCCTTTTGCCGTTAATGTAATAGCACATTTTCCCCGATATAATATAAATCCATTCAATATCATCGTGCCAATGACAAGGCGCACTCATTCCGGGATAAACTGTTAAATCAGCAGTACGGATATACAGCGGAATCCCCGTATGCTCATAATGGACAATTTCTGAAAAATCCTGCATGAGTTCAATCGCAACTGTTTCCATAGTTCTATCCTCTCAAAATACGATATTTATACTTTTGGCGACAATTCTGTTAGAAAACCCAAAAGGTAAACACTATAATTATAACAAGGCACTGGAAAAAAGCAAGAAAAAGAAGGAAATGGAAAAGCAGGACTATGAGAACAGAAAAAAAAGTCTTTTACAAAAAATTGACTGCATTGGTTTTTCCTATTGCAGTCCAAAATTTAATGACAGCCCTTGTAAGCGCATCAGACGCACTCATGTTGGGATTTTTAGATCAGACAGCATTATCAGCCGTATCATTGGCGCACAGGTGCAATTTGTCTTGAATTTATTTTTAACAGCCCTTACAATAGGTACTACGGTTTTGGCTGCGCAGTATTGGGGAAAGCAGGACAGGGAATCAGTGGAAGAAGTCCTTTGTATCGCATTGAAAATATCATTTTTAATTTCTATGATATTTTTTATGGCGGCACTTTTTCTGCCACGGGTACTTATGCAGATATTTACAAATGAAGTGCTGCTGATTGAAGCAGGAATCCCTTATCTGCGGATTGTAAGCTGGTCATACCTGTTTATGGGATCTTCGCAGATTTATCTCTGTATTATGAAAAACAGCGGCAGAACAACCAAAAGCACAATATACGGTTCTTCGGCATTGATATTGAATATCCTGTTAAACGCCATACTTATATTTGGCTTGTTCGGATTTCCGCAAATGGGAATTGCCGGAGCAGCTTTAGCAACAACAATAGCAAGGGCGGTTGAATTGCTGCTTACTATTTTCGAGAACATAAAAGCAGATGTTGTCCGGGTAAGGATGAAATATTTTCGTTCTGATTTTGTCCGGCTGAAACGGGATTATTACCGTTACACAATACCCGTATTGGCAAATGAATTAGTGTGGGGCTGCGGCTTTACCATGTTTTCCGTAATCATGGGACATCTTGGGAGTGACGCAGTTGCCGCTAATTCAGTTGCTAATATTGTGAAAAATATTATTGCGTGTGTATGTTTGGGAATCGGCACGGGCAGCGGTATTTTAGTCGGCAATGAGCTTGGCAGCGGCAATCTTGAAACAGCAAGAAAATACGGCAGGCAGCTTTGTAAAATATCATTAACTACCGGGGCGGTTTCCGGGCTTTTGATTTTATTGTCAAGCCCTATGGTTTTGATGTTTACTGCAAGCCTGACAGAACAGGCACACGCCTATTTACAGATTATGTTATACATATGCTCCTATTATATGATAGGGAAATCGATTAACTCTACGGTAATTGCCGGAATTTTTTGTGCAGGCGGCGACACAAAATTTGGATTACTATGTGACGCTGTAACCATGTGGGTTATTATAATACCACTTGGGGCGTTTGCCGCATTTGTCTTACATCTTCCAATACTAGCAGTTTATTTCTTGCTGAATTTAGACGAACTGGTAAAACTGCCCGCCGTTTACAGGCATTACAAACAATATAAATGGGTAAAAAACTTAACCACAAACCAACAATAAGGAGGAACTTATGAACCAAAAGGAAAGAATGTTGAATGGTCTGCCTTATAAGGCATGGCTTGACGGTCTTGAAGAAGAACGGGAAACCTGCAAGCAGTTAGTTTATGAATTTAATCTCCTGCCACCGAAAGAAAGGGCGCAAATTCCCGAATTGCTTAAAAAACTGCTTGGAAAAACAGGGGAAAAAGTTTGGATAGAGCCGCCTTTTCATTGTGACTATGGGTGGAATATTGAAGTAGGCAATAATTTCTTTGCAAATTACAACCTCACTATCCTTGATGTAGGAAAAGTCACAATCGGGGAAAATGCACAGATCGCACCCAATGTATCTATCTATACGGCAGGACACCCGATACACCCGGAAAGCCGCAATTCCGGGTATGAATACGGAATACCTGTCACGATTGGCGATAACGTATGGATAGGCGGCAATGCGGTCATACTTCCGGGAGTGACGATTGGAAACAATGTCGTAATTGGGGCAGGGAGCATAGTAACAAAAGATATTCCCGACAACATGATTGCAACAGGTAATCCTTGCAGGATTATCCGTGAAATAACGGAAGAAGATAGAATTTATTAC
>VSNE01000337.1 GCA_009774155.1 Lachnospiraceae bacterium | reverse complement strand
TATGCAAGGTCATTCTGATGGATGTGCTCTGTATGAGTGCATTTCATGCGGAGCCCAATGAGCCTTATGTGAAATATTCCGTACCCCTGTCCATGATAGGAGCTGTTGTGTCCTCCTGTGAGATAAACGAAGAGGATTCCGCATTTTTAGAAACCATTATGCCTCTGGAGCAATGGAAAAGCTCCTATGACAAATACTGGGCAGACACGCTCAGCAGGACCTGGGGAGGGATAGGACAAAATATATATAAGCTGAATGATACGAAAACAGGAATCCGCGTCCTGCTTTTAAATTTAAAATATGTATTCACGCATCCCGTTGTATATTTTACTGCCTTTTTTGATATGTCAAGCATTATCTGGGAAATAGCCACTCCTATAGACGGTTATGAATGGGTGCCTATAGCCGTGCGCAATGAGGAAGTAGAACTTTGGGAAAACGGGGAATACCGCTATCTTCAGATAAAACCCAGCTTTTTGACCGAGCCTGTAAACAGACTGTCAAAAGCAACACACAGTCAGCCTGTATGGAATGCTGTATGCTGGCGGGGAGGCATCCATATATTTGCGCTTCTGGCTGCCGGAGCGCTGTTGATGAAAAAAAAGAGGCATGGGGAACTATTGGCGCTGGTTCCGTTTTTTATTATGGCTGCCTTATTGTTTCTGTCCATACCGGCACAAGACCCCAGATATATTCAGTCGCTGTCCATGCTGTCTGTATTTGAGGTTGTATATGCTGCATTCATCCATGAAAAGGAGTCAAAAACCCCGCAGCAATAAATAGAAGGAGCTTTTATGTCTTTACATAAATATATACGAAAAAATGCTGTTTTTCTGGCGGTCAGTATTATAACTGTATTTCTGATGCTGCTGGCATGGCCGATGAATATTCGTTTATTTTCAATTTCTGCAACAGGAACGGATGAAATCGACGGATATATTTCTGTCAGCAAAGATAACCTCCTAAAACAAGAATTTTCAAGAACGGGAGAATATCTGGATTTTATAGAATTATGGTTAAGTGATTTGCTTCCGGGTCAGACCGGAGAGATAGAGATCCGCCTGTGGGACGACTCAGAACACCTGCTTGGAGAATACAGGAAGCCGCTGGAAAGTCTAAGCAACAACAGCTTTAACCGAATTCAAATCGGAAGCAGTCTTGAGGAAAATAAAAAATATACACTGGAAATTACGGGAAGCAATATAAGGGAGAACAGCTTTTCACTGGGACTTCTCCCGCCGGAAGGCCATATTCAAGGGCAGGAGGACAGTTGTTATTCTGATTTCCTCTGCGGACAGGAGCTGGCGGCAAATTATTATTATAAAAATACGATGAACAGGACACGCACGCTGATGTGGTGGCTGATTCTGGGAATTATATGGCTGGTTCTGACCAGGCTGATCTACGGCTTTTCTGCAGAACAGATTGTACAGGCAATCTGCTCCCTGAAGGTGATGGGACAAATAACGGCTGTGTTGGGAATTGCCTCTCTGTTTTGTTTCGCCTCCGCGCTTTCTCCCGCCGTGACAGCCGAAAAATCACTGAAAACCTTATGGCCGGGTATGGCAGTATGCCTGCTGTTTCTTCTTCTGCTGTCTCATTTGAAGAAACGTCTTGGCCGGCATCTGTCTGTTCCCGGGAAAATAACAAGGGAGCAGCTTCCCGCTCTTTTAATGCTTATAGTTAGCTGTGCTGTACGCCTTCCCATGCTGGGAACCATGCAGCGGTGGGATGCGGGAGAATACTATTACCGTCTGGGAACAGCATGTGAAAAATATGATTTCACCATACAGTCCATTTTCGATAATTTCCGGCTCTGCGGGCACTCAAATCTGGGGTTTTCGCTTGTTATGGCTGTAGGAGAATTTCTGAATCCAAGAGGGATAAAAGGAGTTCTGCTGCTGAACCTGCTGCTTACACTGGCGGCAATCTACTGTATCTTTGTTTTAATAAAGGAGTACTGGCTGAAATGCACGTCCTGGCTGGCGGCAGGCTTTGCACTGACGGTCTCCTTTACACCGATTTTTTTGGGAACCTTCGCCTATATCAATACAGATTATCAGATGGCTCTGTATTTCGTCTTTTTACTGTTTGCGGAATATAAAGGCTGGCACATTCTCTCCTGGCTGGCGGCAGTCCTGCTGAGCCAATGCAAAGAAACAGGTGTGATAGTCATAATGGGATACTACGGGCTTAAACTTTTGCATGAGTATTTCCGGGAAAAAGGGAATCCCATCCAAAGGGCCTGGAATCTGTTGGAAAAAAGCTCTCTGTGGATTGCCTTGATGACAGGATGGGTATATGCCGCAGCGGTCTGGAAGGTAGGGAAGCTTACCACATGGGTGCAGAATAAGGACGCGGCGGATTCTGTTTCCTGGTCCAATGAGAAAATTAACTGCTTTGGATTTCATCCTGCTTATATTATCTGTAAGATGAAGCAGTATTTTCTATCAAACTTTGCCTGGCTTGCAACATTGCTCATACTGTGCTGCCTCCTGACTGTGCTGTTCAGACTGCTGTCAAAAAGACAGACCTTTGGACTGGAGAAATATACAGGTTTTATTGGGGCTATGTCGGGATTCGTTCTAATCGGTTTTTTCTACATTACCGGCGGACTGAACCGATACAACATTTTATTTGCTCTGGGCTGGAGTATTGCGGGCATCTTCCTGTATTACCATGTTTTTGGGCATACTCACTCAAAACAAGTCCATGCAGGCATTGTTTTCTTTTTCTGTGCTGTCTTTTTTGTACAGTCCTTCTGGAATATTGACGGGATTTCTTCTCTTGTATTTAAAAAGGCCCGGATTAGTGAGAAAAATTCCTTTTTGTTTACAGATTATGATTATCTGAACGGGCCGTATTATGGGGACAGTCTTGTAAATAACTACCAATATACCTGGATAGACAAAGCGCTGAATAAATTTCTGCGGGAAATTCAATATGACGGAAATGCGGCCATTCTGCTTCCCAGAGAGGAGGGCGCCGGGCTGCATGTGAATGGAAAAGGAAATGTATATATTGT
>VSNE01000336.1 GCA_009774155.1 Lachnospiraceae bacterium | reverse complement strand
GTTGATTCTTATCCCTACGTTGGCATTACCCAAATCAGGTTGTGGGTCGAAACGATACAGTCTCCTCTCAGCCGGCGTCCAGCCAGCTCCCCCTTTCCATATATTTTTCTAATATTATAAAACCATATACTGTTTTTTGCAACTGTTATTTTTTCTTAATTTCCTCCAGACTGTAATCTTTAAAGTCCAAAAGGCTCCTCGCCGCGGGGAAAAAATACGCTATTTCCACATTTTCGGAATTGTGGTATGATGGAAAAACCGAAAATTATGTTGGAATTTACGGAGGAACAAATGAAAATTATAGAAGCTGCAGAGATAACACCGTCACTGGCAGAGCAGTTAATCGTTGTATGGGAGAAATCCGTAAAGGCAACGCACTTGTTTTTATCAGAGAATGAAGTGGAAGAAATCAAAAGGTACATCCCGCAGGCCTTGAATGGGATTGCACATTTGATAATTGCCGAGGACAAGGACAGCCGCCCTGCTGCGTTTATGGGGATTGAGGAACAAAAGCTTGAAATGCTCTTTATTGCGCCCGAAGAACGGGGAAAGGGGCTGGGAAGAAAGCTAGTCCGGTATGGGATTGAAAACTATTCCGTCAACGAATTAGCTGTCAACGAGCAGAACCCCCTTGCGAAAGGTTTTTATGAGCATATGGGTTTTCATGTTTACAAACGGACAGACCATGACGAGCAGGGCAATCCCTATCCGCTTTTATACATGAAATTAAAATAACCCTGCCGATGAGAGGGGAAACAGTATGGAATTAACATAATTTAACATATTGCGCTCATATATTCCGCTTCATCCACAGGCTCCAGCCATTCATTAGAAGCCTCCTCGCCGGGAACCTCAACTGCCAGATGAGAAAACCAGCTATACGGCGCTGCTCCGTGCCAGTGCTTTACGCCAGCCGGAATATTTACCACGTCCCCCGGCAGCAGCTCCTGTGCTCTTTTTCCCCATTCCTGATAAAATCCACGCCCGCTGACGCAGATCAGAATCTGACCGCCGCCGCTTTTTGCATGATGAATATGCCAGTTGTTGCGGCATCCCGGTTCAAAGGTCACATTGAAAATCCCCGTCTGCTCTGAGGAAAGCGGAGCCAGAAAGCTTTGTCCGGTAAAATACTGCGCATATGCATCATTTGGCTGGCCGATTGGAAAAATCATAGAGTCTGCATGGTCCGCTTTGGCAGATTTTGCAGAGATTTCTTCCTTCCAGACCTCCTTCGCCATACGAAAAGCTGCCCACGCCTTCGGCCATCCTGCATAGAAAGCCGCATGCGTCAGAATTTCCGCAATTTCGTCTTTTGTAATTCCGTTCTTTTTTGCGCTCTCCAAATGGTGCCGGAAAGAAGAGTCCGCAAGTCCCTGCGCCATCAATGCGGTAACCGTTACCAGTGAACGGTCACGCAGGGAAAGCCGATCCTCCCGGCTCCAAACCTCCCCAAACAATACGTCATCATTAAGCTGTGCAAACTTCGGGGCAAAATCACCCAGCGAATCTCTGCCTGCTGTCTGTTTTACTGCCATTTTTGTTTCCTCCTGTTTTCTAAAAGCTATTCTTTCTTAATCATTGCGGTATTTCCATCTCATAAGCCTGATCCGGTTTATCTCCAATATTTTATCAGGCGCAGTTGAACATTTTGCGGCTATCCTTTTTCCTCTCTCCAATCAGAACCCCGCCCTTTGCATTTGCATCATCTATAATCAGTTCCCCAACCTCAGGCACCTGAATCCGGCCGGACAGAGGATTTTTAATGCTGTCAACCTTCGTTGTAATAACCGCCTCTACCTCTGATTTTTCAAAAGCCAGATCGGTATCCAGCATTTCGCAGTCGATCAGCTTCAGATTCTTACAGTAGCACAACGGCTGCGTTCCGATAATTTTACAGCCTATCAGCGTCAGCCCGTCCGAATACCATCCCAGATATTCGCCCTTTACCACACTGTCCCTGACCGTAATATTTTCGCCGTGCCAGAAAGCATCCTTCGTATCCAGCTCACAGTTTTCAAAGACTGCGTTTTTGATATACTGAAATGAGTATTTCCCTTTGAAATTTACGCCTTTAAATACCAGATTCTCTGAACGCATCATAAAATATTCACTGACCGCTCTGGTGTCCTCCATACGGATTCCGCGCACAGACCAGCCGAATTCCGGGGAAATAATATCGCAGTCCCTAATGACAACATCTCCGCACTCCCGGAGCGCTTTAATCCCATGCAGCTTCGTATCTGCAATTTCCACATGATTGGAATACCACAAAGCAGCTCTGCAGGCCTCCGTCATTTCCGAATCTGTGATGGTAAGCCCGTCGTCATGCCAGAAGGGGTAACGCAGATTGAAGAAGCAATGCGCCGCTTCAATATCCTTTCCTTCTTTAAAAGCGCTTTCGCCGTCTGCCGGCCCGTCAAAAGAGCAGTTCCTTACTATAATGCCTTTGCTTCCGTAAAGAGCGCGTTCCATATCAAAGGTCTGGTTTTCAATTACTTTCATTGTTTGATTTCCTCCATTTCAAATTTGATTTCCGCGCCTGCAGCGGTCAATCTGATAAACCAGATAATCCAGACAGTCAATTTGTTTTTCCCCTTCATGCACCTTTTGCAAAAGATCCTTTCTATGATTTTCCAGCCGCTTTAAAAGCTCTGTTTTTTTACCGCAGTCCAAACAGGCAATACAGCGCTCAATAGTATCCTGACTGCATCCCGCATCCTTCATATTTTGAATAACCGCTTCTCTTGAGCCGTACTCGATCAGCTTCGCCAGCCCAATCCCTCTATCATCCATTTTCATTCACCATTGCTAATCTGCACAATCTTGTTTCCCCGGCCTTCCAGAACCGGATTATCCTGAACTGCCTGTAATTACTGCTTTTTGACCCGGCTTCTTCCGGACTGGTAAGAAACCTTTTTCTTTTTTCTGTTTCTGATTATACCTGCCTTTTTATTAAATAACAAATATTTATATATAATCCATTTTTATAGTTGTAACCTATCGAAACTTGTGATAGGATTTTTTTAACTG
>VSNE01000335.1 GCA_009774155.1 Lachnospiraceae bacterium | reverse complement strand
TTATATCTGTTCCAATCTAGGAGTAGATATGAGAACTGGAATTTGCTAATTTTTGCTTAATCAGCAGACACTAATTAAATCACCACAAATAACCATAAAAAGGAGTGTTTTTGCATGATTAATTATAGCAGATTAGGGTATATATTGATTTTGACGGAGCGTTTCATGAATCATGTGTGTGGTATTTCAGGGAAATCATAGACGAGATTGGTCAGAAGCTTATGCAGGAAGAGTTGGACAGGCTTGAGTATGGAAACTGTGACATTTCGGACTGGGAAGGAAGGCTGAATACAAATAACAATAATCGGGCATTAACCGGATTTTGGATTGAATCATCGCTGGCAATTTCTCCGAAAGAGCAGACAGAGGTGATGGAGCGTATCTTTGGGGAGACCTCCGCTTATTCAGAAAGGGCGCGGAATGAACTTATTTCTGCATTTACCTTGGGAGGACAGACGATAAGAATGTATCCAGCACAGCGGCAAAGGAAATCGCAATCCGACTGGTGTCAGATTATTGTAGTGACTCTGGAAATAAGGTGAAGTGACGGTCTTATGAAAAAAGATGCTTTCATATTTTTTATTTCTGTTTTCCTTCTTGACATTAGTATGAAATCATACTACACTGATTAATGTACGAAATCGTACATAAGGAGAATGGAATGGATTATTTTGTAAATACACAAATGAAGCATTTTAATTTGCTGCTGTCGGAAATAGATGCAGCTTACCATGACGCCGCGCTCAGACTGGGGCTGTCTGACAGTGCGATGCTGATACTTTACACAATCTGCTGGTGTGACGGAGAATGCCTGCTCAGCGATATTACATCCGGCGCAAGTAAACAGACAATCAACTCGGCATTGCGCAAACTGGAAGCCGATAACATTGTCTGCCTGGAAGCGTTCGAGGGAAGAAAAAAGAAAGTGCGTCTTACAGAAGAAGGAAATCAGTTTGTCAAGGACACGGTTTTTCGTCTGATTGAAGTTGAAAACGCAATATTCAATATCTGGTCTGATGAAGAAAAAAATACTTATATAGAGCTGACAAGGCGGTATCTGACAGATTTCAGGGAAAGAATTAAAGAGCTGTGATTGTCAGGATTTCGGAGTCTGTTTTCTGCCGGTTAGGAGGTAATTATGCACATTCAGCTTTCAGACCATTTTAATTACAGCAAGCTGTTGCGTTTTTCATTTCCGTCTATTATTATGCTGATATTTACTTCTGTTTATGGTGTGGTGGACGGTTTTTTTGTATCGAATTTTGTCGGGAAAACGCCGTTTACGGCAGTCAATTTTATTATGCCGTTTTTAATGATACTTGGTTCCGCAGGATTTATGTTCGGAACAGGCGGCGGAGCGCTTATTGCGAAAACGATGGGGGAAGGTAACGCGGAAAGAGCAAAAAATCTGTTCTCGCTGATTGTTTATACATCTGCGGTATGCGGCTTTGTGCTGGCTGTTCTAGGACTTCTCTTTATCCGTCCTATAACTGCCGCTCTTGGCGCAAAAGGACAGCTTTTGGAGGACAGCGTAACCTACGGACGTGTGATTTTGGCAGCGATCCCGGCTTATATTCTTCAATATGAATTTCAATGTCTGTTTGCAACGGCGGAGAAACCGGTTTTCGGTCTCTATGTGACGATTGCCGCAGGATTGACAAATATTGTTTTAGACGCGCTGTTTGTTGCCGGGTTTTCGTGGGGACTGGAAGGCGCGGCAGCGGCAACTGCGCTCAGTCAATGTGTCGGAGGCATCGTACCGCTCCTTTATTTTGCCTGTCCGAACAGCAGCCTTCTGCGGCTTGGCAGGGCAGCGCCCGACAAAAAAGCATTGGTAAAGACCTGTGTCAATGGTTCTTCTGAATTGATGAGCAATATTTCCATGTCCATTGTAAGTATGCTTTATAATGTGCAGCTATTAAAATATGCAGGTGAAGACGGTGTTGCTGCTTACGGTGTGCTGATGTATGTCAGTCTTGTGTTTCAGGCAGTATTCATTGGTTATTCCGTAGGCACGGCTCCCATTATCGGGTATCATTATGGTGCGGGCGACAAGGCTGAATTGAAAGGATTGCTGAAAAAGAGCTTTATTCTGGTCGGCGCGTTTGCGGTTATGATGTTTTCTGCCGCCTTTTTGCTGGCGGAGCCTTTATCTTTGATTTTTACAGGCTATGATAAAGGGCTGCTTAGCCTGACCGTCCATGCTTTCTCAATTTTTTCATTTTCATTTCTGTTTTCCGGGCATGCGATTTTTGGTTCTTCTTTTTTTACTGCGCTGAATGACGGACTGACTTCTGCGGCAATCTCTTTTTTGCGGACATTGGTATTTGAGATTGCGGCGGTGCTTATCCTTCCGCTTTTTTGGGAGGTGAACGGCATATGGTTTTCTATTGTCGCGGCAGAAATAATGGCTGCTGTTGTGACAATGCTGTTTCTTCGGTTAAAGCAAAGAAAATATCAGTATTAAAATATTGGAAACAATTGGCGCAGGACATTTTACAGTGGTCAATAGAAAACAGAAATGATATAATGAGAGAAACAAATCAGAGCTTATGGAGGTGCTTTGTTATGCCGGACTATATAAAAATTGTTAAAGGTGATGACAGGATTGGCGTATGGTTTTACAATGAGAACGACAAGCCTTTCTCTATCGGTGAAAAGATGTGTGAGATCAATGAAAATGCGTATATGAATGGTTATAACTGGGACGCTTTCTTTAATTATTATTTTGCTGAAAATGCTCCCGATATTTTGGAAGGTTTGGAAAGCGACCCGGAAGCAGGTTCCTATGCGGCCTACTATGAGATGACTGCCGAAAATGAGAAAAAGGCGGAGCGTTTTGCGGAAACGATCATTTCTCTGATCGAAAATGAAGATGAATTATACAGGATTGTGCGTGAGAACGGCGATGACATCGAGTGGGACTGATTTTTGGAACCCGATTTTATCCATACTGCACCATGCAGGGGGAATTTTATTTTAAAAGGATAAAGTGTCTTATTTTTATTAAATTATTGACGATATTTTATAAC
>VSNE01000334.1 GCA_009774155.1 Lachnospiraceae bacterium | reverse complement strand
CAGGCGCCTGCGACGAAGGTGCAATTGAATTGGTATGCGGCAAGGGATAGCTAACCCGTGAAGATTATTGTGACGGTCTTGGAGATTGTCTTCCTGCCTGTCCCATGGATGCTATCACCTTTGAGGAAAGAGAAGCGCCTGCTTATGACGAAGCCGCTGTTCTTGCGGCAAAGGAAAAGAAAACGCCGCTCCCCTGCGGCTGCCCCGGAACACAGTCCAAAGCGATTCACAGAGAGAACTGTGATCAAGGTGGTTTTACCGTTCCCATTCACAGCCAGCTTTCGCAGTGGCCTGTGCAGATAAAACTTGTTCCCGTGAACGCTCCTTATTTTGACGGAGCAAATCTTTTAGTAGCGGCGGATTGCACAGCTTATGCTTACGGTAATTTCCACAATGAATTTATCCGCAACCATATTACACTCATTGGATGCCCGAAGCTTGACGAGGGCGATTATACTGAAAAGCTGACCGCAATATTGTCAAACAATCCTGTTAAAAGCGTTACGGTTGTCCGTATGGAGGTACCCTGCTGCGGCGGCATTGAGAATGCCGTAAAACAGGCTTTACAGACAAGCGGTAAATTTATTCCCTGGAGAGTTATTACCATCTCTACGGACGGAAAAATACTGGACTAATGGAGGAACTGTAAATGGAGAGAAAAATGTTTTGCTTTCAATGCGAACAGACGGCGGGCTGCACCGCCTGTACCGGTGGTGCAGGTGTCTGCGGCAAAAAGGCGGATATTGCCGGACTTCAGGATAAGCTGACGGGTACACTCATCGGTCTTGCGGGAGCGGTCGAAGGTAACGAAGGTCTTGTTACCGAAGCGACTGACAGATTAGTACTGGAGGGTTTATTTACTACCGTTACCAACGTAAACTTCAACAACGATACGATTTCGGCACTGATTCAAAAAATATGGGCAGAAAAAGAGCGCCTTGTGCCTAACTGCTCTGAATGCCTTTCAGCCGGCGGGAGAAACAACGATTACGATATGAACGAGCTGTGGGATGCAGATGAGGATATTCGTTCCCTGAAATCACTCATCCTGTTTGGGATTCGCGGCATGGCAGCTTATGTTTACCATGCTGATGTGCTTGGTTATCGTGACGATGACATCAATAAATTCTTTTACAAAGCGCTTCTTGCTGTCGGTATGAAGGACTGGGGCATGGAGGAGCTGCTTCCCATTGTTATGGAAGTAGGAGAAGTCAACCTTAAATCCATGGCGCTCCTTGACAAAGCCAATACGGAAACCTATGGAAATCCTGCTCCAACAGAGGTCAGTCTGACCGTAAAAAAGGGTCCGTTCATCGTGATCTCAGGACACGACCTTTATGATTTAAAGCAACTACTTGAACAGACGGAAGACAAAGGCATCAATATCTACACACACGGAGAAATGCTTCCTGCACACGCATATCCTGAACTGAAAAAATATGCGCATCTCAAAGGCAATTTCGGCACAGCCTGGCAGAATCAGCAAAAGGAATTTGCGGATATTCCCGCGCCAATCCTCTTTACCACCAACTGTCTGATGCCTCCTAAAGCCAGCTATGCCGATCGTGTATTTACCACTGAGGTAGTATCTTACCCTGAACTCGTACACATTGGTAAAGATAAAGACTTCACACCCGTCATCGAAAAAGCTCTTGAACTCGGCGGTTATCCTGCCGATATGCACTTTACGGGAATCAATGGCGGGGAAAAGGTAATGACAGGTTTTGCTCATAACGCCGTTTTGAGCGTTGCGGATACGGTTATCAAAGGGGTAAAATCGGGTGCGATCAAGCATTTCTTTCTTGTGGGCGGCTGTGACGGCGCGAAACCTGGACGCGGCTATTATACCGAGTTTGTAAAGCAGACCCCTGCCGATAGTGTGATCCTTACACTTGCCTGTGGTAAATATCGATTTAACGACCTTGACCTGGGCACGATCGGCGGACTTCCTCGTATAATGGATATGGGACAGTGCAACGATGCTTACAGTGCTATTAAAGTTGCGGTCGCTCTCGCGGAAGCCTTTGGATGCGGAGTGAACGACCTGCCGCTTTCCATGGTGCTTTCGTGGTACGAACAGAAGGCGGTATGTATCTTGCTGACACTTCTGCACCTGGGCATTAAAAACATTTTGCTTGGGCCTTCACTCCCTGCATTTGTTTCTCCCAATGTGCTGAACTTCCTTGTGGAGAATTACCATATTTCGTCTGTCAGCACACCTGAAGAGGATTTAAAGAAAATATTGCAATAAAAAGTAACGGCAGCAGGGAATACGGCCTGCTGCCGTTGCCATGTTCTGGTGTCTGACGCATATTGACTGTACTTTGGATGTGCTTGCTCATACGAACTTGGTTTTATTCTCGTGAAGGCAACGAGTCAGGGTCGTGAACACATAGCCGGATAGAAGGTTCCAGCCCTGCATTGAATCGTCGCTGGCAATTCCTCCGAAAGAGCAGACAGAGGTGATGGAGCGTATCTTTGGGGAGACCTCCGCTTATTCAGAAAGGGCTGTTTCTATATATGAATTATCTGACAAAGGACTATATTGCGGGGGTGAAGACTATTACAGAACTTTTAATTTCTTGACACAGAGCAGCAAAATATAGAATAAAGTCGAAATGTGTGATACAATAATTGTGTTGTCCAACCGATACCCGGCAACGGGAGGAGGTGTTCACATGGAAGTTATTATCACTTTTTTAGTCGCTGTTGCGGCTGGTGTAGCCTGCCACTACATCATCAAATGGTTAGACGGCGGCCATAAGGACAACAAATAGCCTGGTGGGTGCTTAGCCACCGAAAAAAGATAAGAAGAATCCCTCAACTGTACTGGCATACGGTTGAGGGATTCATTCTTTGTCCACATGGACCTATTATCACTTTTTGCCTAAGGGCATTATAGCATATGCAATTCTGATTTGCAATATTCTTGAATTTATTTGAGCTTCCCCATTTTTTAAAGCCATCACAATTACTGTTGTCCAAATAAAAATGAAAAAACACTGTACCTTTGTTATAATTAAATCACCACAAATA
>VSNE01000333.1 GCA_009774155.1 Lachnospiraceae bacterium | reverse complement strand
GCTTATCCACAGCCGCCATCAGCTCGTCTATTTTCTAATCCCCGGTTCCTTCCAGAATTGCAGCCTTTACGCAGCCCTTCATATGGGCGCGGATAATTTCATTGTTGACTTTTCTTAAGACAGCGTCGGCAGCCATAACCTGAGCAGAAATATCCATACAGTAACGGTCTTCCTCCACCATCCGCAGAATACCGTCGATCTGTCCTTTTGCGGTCTTTAAAAGCCGTTCTATTTTCTTCTGATCTGCCTGCATGAATCCTTACCTATGCAATTTCCACAACCTGATAGCCTTCGTCCTCCACGGTTTTCTTCAGAAGCTCATCGCTTACATCGCCGGAGATCGTCAGATAAGCGGCCTTATCCTCCAGGCTTACCTCTGCCTGGACGCCCTCCAGGGCATTCAGCGCCTTATCAACCCTTCCCGTACAATGTCCGCACATCATTCCTTCAATTTTCATCGTTTTCTTCATAGCTTGTTCCTCCTTATTCTCTATGATTTTCTTTGCTTTTATTTCCTCTGCCGCAGATAATTGCGCCGCAGATGGTTTCTTTCTGTAAAATGAGGGCCTGAATCCCTTCAGCCGGAGAGCGTTCGTTACAACGAACACAGAGCTGAAGCTCATGGCCGCGCTGCCGAACATAGGATTTAACTGCCAGCCAAGAATCGGGTAAAACACTCCTGCCGCAAGGGGAATGCCAAGCGCATTGTAAAAAAACGCCCAGAACAGATTTTCTTTAATGTTCTTAATCACCGCCCTGCTTAGCTGTATCGCAGCAGCCGCATCCAGCAGATCACTTTTCATCAGAACAATATCCGCAGACTCAATCGCCACATCCGTACCTGCCCCGATGGCAATTCCCACATCCGCTCTGGCAAGCGCCGGGGCGTCATTGATTCCGTCTCCAATCATCGCCACCTTATGGCCCTCCTCCTGGAGCCTGCGCACCTCCCGTTCCTTGTCCTGCGGAAGCACCTCTGCCACCACGCGGGTAATCCCAAGCTGCTTCTGGATGGCTCTGGCCGTCTTTTCATGATCTCCGGTCAGCATCACTACGGAAAGTCCCATCCGCTCCAGCTCCTCTATGGCCTGGGCGCTCGTTTCCTTTATCGGGTCCGCCGCGGCCAGAACCCCTAAAAGTTTTCCGTCCGCCGCTATATAGAGCACTGTCCTGCCTTCTTCCGAGAACCGCTCTGCATCCGGCTCCAGATCCTCTGTCCGAATCCGGTTCTCCTTCATCATCTTAAGATTACCGGCCAGAACTTTTTTCATGCCGACTGTGCCGGTCACGCCCTGCCCTGCCACCGCCGTAAAATCAGATGTTTTCTCCAGGCTCACGGACAGCTCATGCGCCCGTCCTACAACAGCCTCCGCAAGCGGGTGCTCCGAAGCCTGCTCCAGAGATGCCGCAAGCCTTAAAAGCTCCCGCTCCTGTACGCCTGCGGCTGTCTTTATATCCGTTACTGCCGGATGTCCCTTAGTAATGGTTCCTGTTTTATCCAGAACAACGGTATCTACCAGATGGGCGGTCTCCAGGCTTTCCCCGGATTTAATCAGAATCCCCTGTTCCGCACCCCGTCCGGTTCCCACCATAATTGCCGTCGGGGTCGCCAGGCCCAGGGCGCACGGACAGGAAATCACAAGTACGGCAATCCCCGATGCCAGCGCAAAGCTGAAGCTTTGTCCGACAAGCAGCCATACTGCAACCGTAATCACGGCAATCGTCAGAACCACAGGTACGAAAATTCCGCTGACCTTATCTGCCAGCTTTGCTATCGGAGCCTTGGAGCCTCCCGCCTCCTCCACCAGACGGATAATCTGAGAAAGCGTCGTGTCCCCTCCAATCCGGTCTGCCTGCATCTGAAAATATCCGGCACGGTTTACCGTGGCTCCGGTCAGCCGGTCGCCGGCCTTTTTTTCCACCGGAATGCTCTCCCCGGTAATGGCTGATTCATCTACGGTTCCGGTTCCTTCTATCAAAATACCATCGACCGGAATGCTCTGTCCGGGCTTTACAATCACAAGCTCTCCCACCCGCACCTCGCCGGCCGGAATCTCCTGCTCTCTTCCGTCCCTCACTACCAGCGCGGTTTTCGGAGCCAGATCCATCAGCTTTGTAATTGCATCGGATGTCCGGCTTTTGGAACGGGTTTCCATATATTTTCCAATCGTCACCAGCGCCAGAATCATGGCCGCAGCCTCAAAATACAGGTTCATGGCGCAGTCATGGGCCAGCTCCATATTCCCGCGTCCCATGGCGTAGCCCATAACAAAAAGCCGGCTCACACTGTAGACCGCCGCTGCCGTGGAACCCATCGCCACCAGAGTATCCATATTCGGAGCGCCGTGCAGCAGGGTTTTAAAACCGTTTTCAAAGTATTTCCGGTTCAGGTACATAACCGGAAGCGTCAGAATAAGCTGCGCCAGAGCAAACACCATCACGTTCTCATGCCCCAGCAGAATTTCCGGAAGAGGCCATCCAAGCATATGCCCCATGGATATATACATCAGTACAATTAAAAAGCCAATCGACCAGCTCAGCCGGCGCTTCATCGCCTTTGTATCATCCGCCGCTTTTTTCTGTACGGCGTTTGCTTCCTTAGACGCATCCTTTCCCTTCAGGGAAGCCCCGTATCCGGCTTCTTCCACCGCATGTATGATCTTATCCGCATCCGTGGCTCCTTGCGCGTACTCCACAGTCATGGCGTTCTGAAGAAGATTTACCTGCACCAGATCCACCCCCGGCACTTTACTGACTGCCTTCTCCACATGGGCGCTGCAGGCGCTGCAGCTCATACCGGTCACATCGAACTTCTGCTTCATCTGTCCTTTTTCTCTCCTTTCGCATGTCCTCTTTACGGAGCATCCGGGAAGCCCGTCAGGGCCGATCAGAACCTTTTTATACCCCACCCGGGTGTCCTATTTGTCATGTTATAACATATTATTTTCCGTCTGTCAACCCCTGCCCGGCTTGGGTTTCCGCAGTTTTATCCACAGAACCGCCAACCCGGGGAATTGCTTATACACAACTTTCAAAAAATAGCTA
>VSNE01000332.1 GCA_009774155.1 Lachnospiraceae bacterium | reverse complement strand
GTATTTACTTTTCAATGTCCGCTGCCAGTGATATCTGGCTATAATCACTCAGGATTCCGAGAGATTATTATCCTTATATCCTTCATAACAGAAACGGATAATATCCTTTCTTGTTACAATTCCGATAAAAATCCGGTTATCATCAATGACCGGAACAAAATTCTGGTTCATAGCCATCTGAACCAGATCCTCCATGGACGCGTTAATTGACACCGGGCGGAAATCCATCCTGCGCTCCACCGTCAGAATCGATACATTCTCTGCTTCCTTCAGATTCATATTATAGCGCTTTTTCAGAGTCCATAAAATATCCCCTTCTGTGACGGCTCCGATATAGTGTCCATGGCGGTCGATCATCGGAATTGCCGTATAGCCGCTTCTTTCCAGCTTTTCTATTGCCTGACGCAGAGTCCAGTTATCATGAAGATGCGCAACCTCGCTCTTCGGTGTCAAACAAAACAATATATTCATATTCTCCTCCATACCTTCCCTGTATTACATCAAAGGCGCCAGCACCCTCAGAACAGATGTGAGCATATTGCCGATCAGCCCCTGACGGCAGTCTCCCAGCGTCACCTGATGGCATTTCGGAAAACAATCCTCCATGTCCTTTTTCACATCCAGAACCGCTTTGCAGCCATAAAGAAACGTACCGCATTCAAAGTGCAGATACAAGCTCCTGAAATCCATATTAATCGTTCCCACAGTTGCAATCCTGTCATCACATACATAAGACTTTGCATGTACAAATCCCGGCGTATATTCGTATATCTGCACCCCGGCCTTTAAAAGCGGCGGATAATAGGATTTTGCCATGTAAAACACCGTCGGCTTATCCGGTATTCCCGGCATCAGAATACGGACATCCACGCCCCGTTTGGCCGCCAGGCAAAGCGCATGCTCCATCTCGTCGCTGATCAGCAGATAAGGCGTCGCAATATACACATAATCTCTGGCCTGACTCAGAATATTAATGTAGATGTTCTCGCCCAGCTCCTCATTATCCAGCGGAGTGTCCGCATAAGGAGCCACATATCCGTCATCCTCAAAAGCCTCCGGATGCCATCTGTGAGGCCGGAACAGACGGTAATCCAGATCCGGCGCCCGGAATGCATTCCATATTTCCAGAAACATCAGTGTAAAATTAAACACCGCATCCCCATGAAGCCTGACCCCTGTATCCTTCCAGTGCCCGAACCGCATTTTCCGGTTAATGTACTCGTCTGCCAGATTAATGCCTCCGTTATAGGCCGTATGCCCGTCTATTACCATAATCTTTCTGTGATCCCTGTTGTTCATAACAAGGGACAGAAACGGCACGAACCGGTTGAAAGCAAGACATTTGATCCCCTTTTCTTCCATCATATCCGCATAATGGAACGGAAGCAGGGACACACAGCCTACGTCATCATAAATCAGACGGACATCCACGCCCTCTTTTACCTTCTGCTCCAGAATTTCCAGAATCCAGTCCCACATCAGGCCTTCCTGGATAATAAAATATTCCAGAAAGATATAATGCTCTGCTTTTTTCAGATCCTCCAGCATACTGGCAAACATATCCTCACCCACCGGATAATAAGTAACCTTTGTATTCTTCCAGACCGGATATGCTCCGAATTCTCCGATATAACGCACATTTCCTGCCGCGGACGGGTCCTGATCCTGAATTTCCTTCAGAATCCATTGGTTCTGGCTCAGAGTTTCTTTCATCTCTCCCTTCACCAGCGCCATACGGATCGCAAGACGCTTGCCCGGCTTTTTATTTCCAATCATAAGGTACAAAATACCGCCGAACAGGGGAAATCCCATAACCACAATGATCCATGCAATTTTATAGGCAGAATTTTCATCCTTCCGGATCAGATACAGCAGGATCAGAATACTGATGACGCGAAAGAATACATTAATATATATGGAATACCGCGTCAAACGCTCCACAAAAATTACCCACCAGAGAATCTGAAGCAGTATTGCTACTCCGACCATAATCAGCCGGTTCTTCAAAAGCCTGCCAAGCATTTTCACCAGGCTTTTCAATGCTCCGTTAAACGCTCTCATGCCCGCGCACCGCCAATCGGTTAATTTGTGTGGCCACATAGCCCGCGCCGTAGCCGTTGTCAATATTTACAACCGTGATTCCGTTGGCGCAGGAATTAATCATTGTTAAAAGTGCGGAAAGCCCGCCAAAGCTTGCTCCATACCCCACGCTGGTCGGCACGGCAATCACCGGCACGTCCACAAGACCTGCCACCACTCCCGGAAGGGCGCCTTCCATACCTGCCGCCGCGATAACGCAGTTCACATCACGGAACGCCTCCAGATTGCTCAGAAGCCTGTGAATGCCCGCCACTCCCACATCAAACAGCCTGGTCACCTTTGTTCCGAAGAATTCCGCCGCTCCCGCGGCTTCCTCCGCCACCGGAATATCCGCGGTGCCTCCTGTGCATACGGCAATTTTGCCGATCAGCTCTCTGTCCGTAAATTCTGCCTTCAAAATCCTGGATACCGGATCATAGACAAATCCCGGCACCGCCTGGATCACGGCATCTGCCTGCTCTTGTGTCGCTCTTGTTCCAAGAACATCGATCCGCCTTTCAGCCATACGCCTGCAGATTCCCACAAGATGCTCCGTCTCTTTTCCCTGACAGTAAATTACTTCCTCAAATCCCTGGCGCACCTTTCTGTGATGATCAATCTTGGCATATCCCAGGTCTTCATAAGGAAGCCTTTTTAAAAGCTCTTCCGCTTCTTTTATGTCCATCCGTCCGGACTTCACTCCGGCCAGAATTACGCTTACATCCATCCTCTGCTCCTTTACCTTCATAAGTATTAGTATACATTTTTCTCTCAGGTTTTTCCATAAAAATTTCATGAAAATTTTCGGGCCGCCCCGCCCTTCCATTCTCTATTTGACAGTTTTGCCATAAAATTTTATACTTATGTGATAAGCAAAAGCCTACATAGAAATAATCTCTCGGAATCCTGAGTGATTATAGCCAGATATCACTGGCAGCGGACATTGAAAAGTAAATACTATCCAAA
>VSNE01000331.1 GCA_009774155.1 Lachnospiraceae bacterium | reverse complement strand
AGAAATTACAAAAATCTATACAGATAAAAATCTTTTTACCGGCGCGGATTTCAGCATTGAGGAAAAGGATAAGGTCGGCATCGTCGGCATCAACGGAACAGGAAAATCCACACTTCTGCGGATACTGGCGGGAATCGAGGATACCGACGGAGGAGAGGTGGTAAAAGGCAATAAGGTTTATGTCCGTTACCTTCCCCAGAATCCGGAGTTCCCAAAAGGAATAACTATTTTCGATTATGTGGTGACAGCCAACAAAACGGAGGACAACGAGTGGAGTATTGTCAGGGACGGCAGGGCAATGCTGAATCAGATGGGATTTGAGGATGAGAATGAAGTGATTGATCATCTGTCGGGAGGACAGAAAAAGAAGGTGGCTCTTGCGGCGGCGCTGATGGCTCCCTGCGATATCCTGCTTCTCGACGAGCCTACAAACCACCTGAACAGCGACGTGATTCTCTGGCTGGAAAGCATGTTGATTCAGAGAAAGGGAGCTCTTGTGATGGTGACACATGATCGATATTTTCTGGATCATGTGTGCAACCGGATCGTGGAGATTGATAAAGGGAAGCTCTATAATTATCAGGCAAATTTTGCGGGATTTCTGGAAGCAAAGGCGGCCAGAGAGGAGATGGAGCTTACAGCCTATCAAAAAAATAAGAACATTCTCCGCATAGAACTGGAGTGGATGCGCCGGGGAGCAAGGGCGCGTTCCACAAAACAGAAGGCGCATATCCGGCATTACGAGGAACTGAAAAATATTACAAAAGCTCCGGCGCAGGATGGAAAGCTTAAGGTGAATACGTCCTCCTCCCGTCTGGGCAGGAAAACCCTGGAATTTGCGGAGCTGTCCAAAAGCTATGGAGAAAAGTGCCTTTTTAGGGAATTTAGTTATGTGTTCCGCAGACAGGAACGGGTCGGATTTGTCGGTCCTAATGGCTGCGGTAAGACGACTTTGATGAAAATAATTATGGGTTTGGAAAAGCCGGACCACGGAGAAGTGATTATCGGGCCCACTGTAAAAATCGGTTATTTTTCTCAGGAAAGCGAATACCTTGATCCCGGACAAAGGGTAATTGACTATATCCGTGATACGGCGGAATATGTGCAGACGGAGGAAGGGAGCGTTTCGGCTTCCTCTATGCTGGAGCAGTTTTTGTTTGATTCGGCGCTTCAATATTCTTTAATTGAAAAATTATCAGGGGGAGAGAAGCGGCGCCTTTATCTTCTGAAGGTTTTGATGGAAGGGCCGAATATTCTGCTTCTGGATGAGCCGACGAATGATCTGGATATCCAGACCCTGGCGATTCTGGAAGAATACTTAAAACGGTTTCCGGGAATTGTGATTACAGTGTCTCATGATCGGTATTTTCTGGACAAGGTAGTGGATCGTATTTTTGCCTTTGAAGGGAATGGAATTCTGCGGCAGTATGAGGGCGGCTATTCCGACTATTTGGAGACAAAACAGCAGGAGGAAGGACAGGCTTCGCCGTCAGAAAAAGTCAGAAAGGAACAGCGCTTAAAAACCGAGAAGGTTAAGACTGAAAAGCTTAAATTTACATGGCAGGAGCAGAAGGATTATGAGAATATAGAAGATCTAATAGCCGGGATTGAGAACAGGCTCCGGGAATTGGAGAAGCAGATGGAGCTTTCGGCAACGGATTTTGTAAAGCTGAACGGGCTGATGAAAGAGAAGGAGGAGCAGGAGGCGCTGCTGGAGGAAAAGATGGAAAGATATTTATATCTCAGTGATTTGGCAGAGCGGATTGCTCAGCAATAAGAAAGCGCCGCAGGAAGGCTCCGCCGTCAGATAAATGCTCACAGGCAGGGCCTTTTTTGCTGCAGCTTTGCTGTCTGCTAATTGTAACGGCTTTTGCTGCGATAATTATGAAAAGGTTAGGGAAATAACCTTTGAATTACCTCCGGGACAGTGGTTATTTCTGTCAGATACCGGGCATTGTCTCCGCAGAAAAAGAGACCATTTTCTATATCGCCCTGGGCCGCGCGGATCAGAGCCTGAGTAATGCAGTAGGGGGCCTTTTGAGGACTGCATTTTTCAAGGCAGCGGTAGCATTTTGTGATAGTTTCTTTTTTCCGGCTGATACGTTCCAGAAACGGGTTGTGAATGGCGCGGGCGGGCATTCCCACAGGACTTATCACAATTTCAATGTCTTCAGCCTGCGCATTTACATAGGCTTGTTTAAATTCCAGGGCGGCATCGCATTCCTTAGTGGTGACAAACAAAGTGGCGACCTGTACTCCGTCAGCTCCCAGAGAAAGAACATGCTGTACCTGATCGGAGTTCATGATTCCTCCGGCGACAATGACAGGGATGCCGGTATGATATTTTTCTCCATAGGCTTTTGTACAGGAGATGATTTTTTGTATTTCAAGATCGTAGGCTTTATCAAAGCCATCATCATATATATGATTTAAATCCTCTTTGGAAAACCCCAGATGTCCTCCCGCATGAGCTCCTTCGATAACGAGAAAATCAGCCGTGCGGTGATAGCGCTTATCCCACATTTTCAGGATGATGCCTGCAGCTCTTTCGGAAGAAACAATAGGAGCGATTTTGGTATCGGTTCCTTCCACGTATTCCGGCATGCGGACGGGCATTCCGGCGCCGGAGATGATAACATCTGCTCCTGCCTGCGCCGCAGCGCGCACATAATCTCCATAATCGCGGGACGCTGTCATAATATTATATCCGATCAGGCCGTCAAAGCTGCCGTCTGCATTCCGGGCAATCTTTCTGGCTTTGTTCAGTTCGTCTTTTATGGCCCGGAGATTTGCTTTTTTTGCATCCTCCTGAAAATCCGGTTCGCGGAATCCTATCTGTGCGGAGGAGATGATTCCGATACCGCCTTCCCGGGCAACTGCTCCGGCAAGTCCCGACAGACTGATGCCTACGCCCATACCCCCCTGAATCAGAGGAAGCCTTGCCGTTTTATCTCCGATGCACAACCCTGTTTTACTCATAAAATACCTTTCCGGGCAAAAACCCTATAATTATTTTGAATATCAAAATAATTATAGGGTATCTATTTTTGAATGG
>VSNE01000330.1 GCA_009774155.1 Lachnospiraceae bacterium | reverse complement strand
GATCTATCCACATTCAGGGAGTGGAAGAAAATATGGCGCACAGGCTGGTCGTAAGGGACGAAAGAATCTTTTGCTTCCGTATATTGGGCAACGGCGGCTGTCACCTCCTCGTCCTGGGCAAATTCTTCGGGAACCTTTGAAAGGCATGAAAGAGCCTCCTCATAATAGTAGCCACGCGCCAGCTCCTGCGCCTCTTCCAGCAGCGGAACGACGGTATCTGTTCTGCGGAGGGCGGCCAGTTCTTCTTCTGTAGGTTCCGGTTCTTCCTCAGGCTGAATCTGTTCTGCCGACGGAGCGTTCACAGATGCGGTACTGCCGCATCCGGACAAAGAAACTATGACAGCAAGGGATAATATCACAGATATTTTTTTCACTTTCATTTATCGTATCCTCTTTCTTATGTTCAATCCTCTCAATAATCGGTACTATGATATCATAAATTCTATAGAAAATGGTTACATTTGTGTTAAGAGATGGAGAAGACTTTCTTAAGTTTTTTGTCTGGAAATGGTTGCGGTTGGGATAATCGTGTGTTATGATTAACAGCATGGCAAAGTTAGACCAGGAGGAAAAAAAAGTGAAAGAATACGGCGTTAATGAGCTTCGCAAAATGTTTCTTGAATTTTTTGAGAGCAAGGGGCATTTGAAGATGAATAGTTTTTCTCTCGTTCCGCACAACGATAAGAGCTTGTTATTGATTAATTCAGGTATGGCGCCTCTTAAGCCATACTTTACAGGAGCGGAGATTCCGCCGAGAAAAAGAGTGACAACCTGTCAGAAATGTATCCGTACCGGCGACATTGAGAATGTAGGTAAGACTGCGCGTCATGGTACGTTTTTTGAAATGCTCGGAAACTTCTCCTTCGGAGATTATTTTAAACAGGAAGCGATTCGCTGGTCATGGGAATTTCTGACTGAGGTGGTGGGGCTGGACCCTGAACGCCTGTACCCGTCTGTCTATTTGGAGGATGATGAGGCGTTTGATATCTGGAACAAGGAGATCGGCATCCCGGCAGAGCGTATTTTCCGTTTTGGAAAAGAAGATAATTTCTGGGAGCACGGCGCAGGCCCATGCGGTCCATGCTCTGAGATATATTATGACCGGGGAGAGAAGTACGGCTGCAAAAAGCCTGATTGTACCGTTGGCTGCGACTGCGACCGTTATATGGAAATCTGGAACAACGTATTTACTCAGTTTGATAATGACGGTAATAACAATTATACAGAACTGACTCAGAAAAACATTGACACCGGTATGGGACTGGAGCGTCTGGCGTCTGTTGTACAGGATGTGGACTCCATCTTTGATGTGGATACGGTGCGCGCCCTGCGTGACAAGGTATGCGAATTTGCAGGCTGTGAATATAAGAAGGATGATAATAAAGATATATCCATCCGTCTGATCACGGATCATATTCGTTCTGCGACATTTATGATCTCCGACGGAATCATGCCGACCAATGAGGGACGCGGCTATGTGCTCAGGCGTCTGATTCGCCGTGCGGCGCGTCATGGACGTCTGCTTGGTATAAAAGACAGATTTCTTGCAAGGCTTTCTGAGACGGTCATTGAAGGCTCCAAGGACGGTTATCCAGAGCTGGACGAAAAGAAGGAATTTATTTTTAAGGTTCTTACACAGGAAGAGGACAAGTTTAATAAAACCATTGATCAGGGTCTGAGTATTTTATCAGAGCTGGAACGTGCCATGAAGGCTGCCGGACAGACAGCGCTGTCCGGCTTAGATGCGTTTAAGCTGTATGATACCTATGGATTTCCGCCGGATCTGACAAAGGAGATTCTGGAAGAAAAGGGCTACGGCATCGACGAAGACGGCTTTAAGGCATGTATGGAGGAGCAGAGAAGCAAAGCGCGCTCTGCCCGCGAGGTGACCAACTATATGGGAGCGGACGCTACGGTGTACGATGGTATTGACGCTTCTGTAACGACGGAGTTTGTGGGCTATGATCATCTGACCGACACTTCCAGAGTGACGGTTCTTACGACGGATACAGAGATTGCGGAGGCGCTGACCGACGGTCAGACCGGTACGGTTTTTGTGGAAAAGACGCCGTTTTATGCAACTATGGGCGGCCAGCAGGGCGATAAGGGCGTGATTACCTTAGGCGATGCAGAATTTATAGTGGAAGATACCATCAAGCTGCTCGGAGGCAAGATCGGCCATGTGGGAAGAATGACAAAGGGCATGCTTAAAACAGGGGACACCGTGACCTTAAGCGTGGATGCGCCGGGACGTACGGCAACCGGCAGGAATCACAGTCCGACGCATCTTCTCCAAAAGGCGCTGAAGCATCTGCTCGGCAATCATGTAGAGCAGAAAGGGTCTCTTGTGACTCCGGATCGGCTGCGTTTTGATTTCGCGCATTTCCAGCAGATGACGGCAGAGGAGCTTCAGAAGGTGGAAAAGCTTGTTAACGAAGAGATTCAGGCTTCTCTTCCGGTAGTCACTGAGATTATGAATATTGAGGAAGCAAAGAAGACCGGAGCCATGGCGCTGTTCGGGGAGAAATACTCCGAGAATGTGCGCGTCGTTTCCATGGGAGATTTCTCCAAGGAGCTTTGCGGCGGGACTCATGTGGCAAATACAGGCGTTATTACCGCGTTTAAGATTGTATCCGAGTCCGGCATTGCAGCAGGTGTCCGGCGTATTGAGGCGCTGACAGGCGAAGGAGTGTTTGCATATTACAGGGAGCAGGAGGAAAGGCTTGCCGAGGCGGCAAGGCTTCTGAAGGTAGCTCCCGGAGCCGTAACAGAAAAGCTGGAGCATTTGATGGCGGAGCTCAAAGCGCTGCAGAGTGAAAATGAATCGCTTAAGAGCAAGGCTGCCAGGGACGCGCTGGGCGATGTTATGAATCAGGTAAGAGAGATTAAAGGCGTGAAGACTCTGACTGCAAAGGTAGAGGGCGTAGATATGAACGGCTTGCGGGAACTGGGGGACCAGTTGAAGGAAAAGCTGGGAGAAGGAGTTGTCGTACTGGCTTCTGTGAACGAGGGAAAGGTGAACTTAATGGCTACTGCGACAGACGGCGCCATGAGAGCGGGCGTC
>VSNE01000033.1 GCA_009774155.1 Lachnospiraceae bacterium | reverse complement strand
GATAAAAAAAGTAGAACAATACTTTGCGCAAAAATACCATTATCTGCATTTTCTGCAGACGATGGCATTTTTGCAGTCAGAAACCAATCCGGCATTGAATGGTCTTATTTTATGATTTTCCTCGGACAAGCCTCCTTACATTTACCGCATCCGGTACATTTCTCATAATCCACATGAGCTACGTTGCCCTCTACGGTAATTGCGCCCGCTTCGCAGGTCTTTACACATTTCATACAGCCGATGCATCCGGCTTTACATGCCTTTGTGACATCCTTGCCTTTATCCTTGGAATTGCACTGTACGTAAGAAACTCCCTCAACCGGCACAAGCTCAATCAACTTCTTCGGACATGCGGCCACACATTTACCGCAGGCTTTACATGCATCAGTATCCACGACCGCGATGCCGTTTACGATATGAATTGCGTCAAAGGGACATTCCTTTACGCAGGAGCCATAGCCAAGGCATCCGAATGTACATACTTTGTCTCCGCCGTTCTGCATCATATTGACGAAACGGCAGTCCTCCGCGCCCGTATATTCATAGTTCTTCGGCGCAATATCGCATGTTCCGGCACATTTTACAAATGCAACCTTTCTTACGCCTTCATCGGCTTCCACGCCCATGATAGCCGCAATCTTCGCGCCTACCGGAGCGCCGCCCACCGGACAGCCGTTTACCGGGGCCTCACCCCTGGCAATCGCAGCCGCCAGGCCGTCGCAGCCTGCATATCCGCAGCCGCCGCAGTTATTGCCCGGAAGGCATTCCCGGACAGCCACTTCCTTTTCATCTACCTCTACTGCAAACTTTTCACCGGCTGCCCCAAGGAACAGTCCAATGAAGATGCCCACACCGCCTACGATAACCGTGGCGATGATAATTCCTGTTATACTCATCGTCCTACCTCCTTAGATAATACCCGAGAATCCGCAAAATGCAATTGCCATCAGACCTGCAGTTACCAGTACGATTGGAGAACCCTTCAGGGCCGGGGATATATCATTGTATTCCAGTTTTTCACGGATACCTGCCAGCAAAATGATGGAAATTGTGAAACCGCATGCGACTGCGCAGCCATTCACGGTACTGGTCAGGATATTGTATTCTTTTGTTGCATTGGTCAAAGCCACGCCAAGTACGGCGCAGTTCGTTGTAATCAAAGGAAGATATACACCCAGCGCCTGATAGAGAGAAGGAATGCTTTTCTTTAAAAACATCTCCACAAACTGTACCAGACAGGCAATTACAAGAATAAATACAATTGTCTGCAGATAAGTCATATGAAGCGGTATCAGAAGAAGCTTATCAATGGCGCTGGTAACAAAAGACGCCAGTGTGATAACAAAGATAACCGCGCCGCCCATGCCGGCAGCCGTTTCTACCTTCTTGGATACGCCGAGGAACGGGCAGATTCCAAGGAACTGGCTTAATACAACATTATTTACCAAGGCAGAGCCAATGGCAATCATCAATAATTCTTTCATTTGTCTCTACCCCCTATTCCTTTGCATTTCCGCACTTTGCAGCGCAGGAAGCACAGTCTGCATTGCATCCGCTCTGAATTTTGGACACATCCTTGCCCTTATTGGCCAGATTTATTTTTACTTTGTTCTGCAGGCCTGTCAGCAATGCCAGAACAAAGAACGCGCCGGGTGCCATAACAAAGATGGAAACAGGCTCATAAGATGCGGGGAGAATATGCGCGCCGAAAATCTTTCCCGAGCCAATCAGTTCACGGACAATACCGATACTGGTCAGGCCAACCGTAAAGCCAAGCCCCATGCCGATACCGTCGAACAGAGACGGCATCACCGGATTTTTGGAAGCATATGCCTCGGCACGGCCCAGAATAATACAGTTAACAACAATCAACGGAATATACAGTCCAAGACTGGCATTCAGGCTTGGTATATATGCCTGGAGCAGAAACTGTACAATCGTTACAAAGGATGCAACAACGACGATAAATGCCGGAACACGCACGTCATCCGGAATAATCTTCCGAAGCATCGAGATCATCATATTGGATAAAGCAAGGATCACCATAGTCGTAAGTCCCATGCCAAGCCCGTTTACGGCGCTTGTGGTAACTGCCAGAGTCGGACACATACCGAGCATCATAACAAACGTCGGATTCTCCTTCACTATACCGTTATATAAACGTTCACCTGCTGAATTCATAAATGTACGCCCCCTTTACTCTGCATAATATCCAGCCAGACAGAGCGCCGCATTGACTGCGCCGGTAACTGCCTTTGTGGTAATGGTTGCACTGCTGACTGCATCAATTTCGTTATCCGCAGTTTTTCCGGATTTGGTGTACACGATTTCGTCTGCCTGGATACCTGCGAACTGCGCTTTCCATGTATCTGTATCCGCATTCATGCCAAGTCCGGCCGTTTCGCTGATGGACAAAAAGGAGATGCCCAGCATAGTCATATCATTCTGCACGCCAACCGTCATCTGGATGTCTCCGCCGTAGCCTTCCGGAGTGGTAAGGTTGAATACATGGCCAACCACATTGCCGGATGCGTCGCATGCTTCTGCAATCTCATTGATCTCCTGAGCGCTGTAGCCTTTTTCGGCCATAAAGGCCGCCGCTTCTGCGGTGTCGTCAATTACCGTAAAGGTCTCTGCTCCCGGGAAAACCTCCGCATATGCGTTTGCCTTCGCAAGCGCTTCCTGCTCTGCAATCGGAGCTGCCGTCAGCTCATGGACAAATCCGAGCAGCAGACCGGATACCAGCGTGATTGCGGTCAAAATCAGAGTGTTTCTGATAATCTTATTCATTACTTATTTACCTCCTTCTGCTTTTGTCTTACCAAATGCCACAGGAATGGTAACCTTCTCAATCAACGGAACTAATAAATTAGAGAAGATAATCGCATAGGACACGCCCTCTGCAGACGCGCCGAAGCAGCGGAAAATGCCGGTCAGAATGCCGAGTATCACGCCGTATGCAATCTGGCCCGCAGGAGTAATCGGACTGGTCACATAATCGGTTGCCATAAACCATGCGCCCAGCATTAATCCGCCGCCTGCAAGCTGTGCCACCAGATAGCCTCCATCAAATCCGTGTCCGCCGAACAGCAGAATAAATACTGCAAAGGTAACAATATAGGTTCCCGGAATTTTCAAATCAATGACGCCCTTCAGAAGCAGATATGCCGCGCCAATCAGGATTGCGATGACAGAGGTCTCGCCGATTGTACCTGCCGTACTGCCGACGATCATCTGAAATACATCCACGCTCTCCCCTGCTCTCAGAGCTGCCAGAGGGGTTGCGCCGGTAAACGTATCATAAGCAAAATTCGTCATTCTTCCGGCAAAAGAAATCAGAAGGAAGCATCTTGCTCCAAGGGCAGGATTCATGAAGTTCTGCCCCAATCCTCCGAAAAGCTGTTTTACAATCAAAATTGCAAACACGCCGCCCAGGACTGCCATCCACCAGGTTGCGCTGACCGGAAGGTTCAGCGCCAGCAGAAGGCCCGTGACAACTGCGCTGAAATCACGGATAGTAATCGGTTTATGCATCAGCTTTTCATATATGTACTCTGTTGCAACACAGGTTGCAATTGTAACCAGAATCAGAAGCAATGCTTTTAATCCAAAGTGATATACCCCATATGCAGAAGCCGGCAGCAAAGCAATCGCCACATCCTGCATAATGTTCGTGCTGGTTACTTTATCTCTGATATGCGGTGATGAAGATACATTTCTCAAATCACTCACACGACTCACCTCTTTCTCTTTTTTCAATTATTTCTTACGGTTAGCCATAACCATACGTCTTACGTTCTTGATCACCTGAGCCAGCGGTCTCTTTGCCGGACAGACATAACTGCAGCAGCCGCATTCCACACATTCCATGCCATGCCATTTCTGGAAAGCCTCCAGATTAAATTTCTCTGCAAACTGGGACAGCCTTGCCGGAACAAGTCCTTCGTCACAGGCAGCTACACAGCGTCCGCAGTTAATACATGCGGTGGTCTGCTCCTCCGATACCGCGTCCTTTAAGAGACAGGTAATCGCAGATGTGGTTTTCGTAGTCGGTACTTCAATATCAAACATGGCAAATCCCATCATCGGACCGCCGGAAATTACCTTTTTCTCTGCGCCCTTGAAGCCTCCCGCAGCCTCAATCAGCTCTGCCACATTGGTTCCCATCCTGCATTCAAAGTTGGAGGGAGACGCAATCGCTTCTCCGGAAATGGTTACAACTCTGGAAGTCAGAGGCTTTCCTAAAATAACCGCATCATAGATAGAAGTAATCGTATCGCAGTTGTCTACTACGCATCCCAAATCTGCAGGCAGCATTGTGGAGTTCAAATCGCGTCCGGTTACCGCATGGATCAGCATACGCTCCGCACCCTGCGGATATTTTGTCTTCAGCACCTTTACTTCAATGCGGCTCTCATTTTCGCATTGCTTCCGCATGACTGTAATCGCATCAGGCTTATTATCCTCAATACAGATGCAGCCCTTTGCATTGTCAAACAGCTCCAGTACAACCTTCAGTCCGCCCACAACCTTCTCCGGGCGTTCCATCATAATCCGGTAATCACTGGTCAGATACGGTTCACACTCCGCACAGTTTACCAGTACATAATCAATTTTTTCCGGCTCCTTCGGAGAGAGCTTTACATGAGTAGGAAATCCCGCTCCTCCCATACCCACAACGCCGGATTCCTTGATGACGCCGATAATATCCTCTCTCGTCATCTCATCAAAAGGTTTGATTGGAAGCCCTTCCGCTTCCTCATACAATCCGTCATTTTCAATCACAATAGAATTGACCTTTGCTCCCGTCGATACAAAGTGCGGCTCGATTGCCTTCACTGTACCGGATACGGAGGCATACACCGGCGAAGATACGAATCCGCTTGCTTCCGCAATTTTCTGTCCTGCCAGAACGCGATCCCCCTTTGCAACAACAGGCGCAGCCGGCGCGCCGATATGCTGGGAAAGCGGATAAATTAAGTCCCCCTTTGGCAGATAAGGAACAATCGGCTTATCTTTTGATAAATCTTTGCCGTCATAAGGATGTACCCCGCCCTTAAAAGTTAAAGTAGCCATAAGAATCCCTCTTTCTTATAATATTCCGGAGTGATCCGGATAATTTTGGGGATTGCAGTCCATGATGCAACTTGTGAAAAAATGGACAATCCCTTTATACTAACAGAGGACATACGAAGCTGCTCCGCATGTCCTCCTGTTAATCATATAAACTTTATGTTTAATCCTCTGCTTCCTCCATAACTCCTTCCGCAGAGGAATCCAGAACCTTTATGCTCAGACTGATCTTTTTGTCTTCACCGTTAAAGTCCACAACCTTTGCAGTAATCACCTGGCCGCCCTTCAGCACATCCGCCGGTTTCTCCACATGCTCTCTGGAAATCTGAGATACATGAAGAAGCGCGTCCACACCTGGCTCCAGCTCCACAAAAGCGCCGAAATCTGTCATACGTGCAACGGTGCCCTCCACCACGTTGCCGACTGCGTATTTTTCTCCTGCGGTCAGCCATGGATTGGCATCATCGAATTTTAAGCTCAGAGCAATCTTGGTCTCCTTAATCTCTTTAATCAGAACATTCAGAGTATCGCCGACCTTAAACATCTTCTTCGGATGATCCACGCGGCCCCAGGACATCTCAGAAATGTGAAGCAGTCCGTCTGCTCCTCCCAGATCGACAAACGCGCCGAAATCCGTAACGTTTTTGACGACTCCTTCTACGATATCTCCCTCATGGATTCTCTCAAACAACGCTTTCTGCATCTCTGCCTTCTTTGCAACCAGAAGCTGTCTTCTGTCGCCGATGATTCTTCTCCTCTTCGGATTAAACTCTGTAATTACAAATTCAATCTCCTGATCCGCATATTTGCCAAGATTCTTCTCATAAGTATCGGAAACCAGGCTCGCCGGAATAAAGATTCTGGTCTCATCCACAACAACGCTTAATCCGCCGTCCAGAACCTGAGCAACCTTCGCAGTCAGCACCTCTTTGTTCTCGAAAGCCTCCTCCAGTCTCTTGCTGCCTCTCTCTGCGGCAACTCTTCTGTAAGACAGCTGCACCTGCCCCTCTCCGTCATTTACCTTCAGAACTTTCACTTCCATCGTATCACCTACGGAAACCATAGTGGTCAAGTCTGCATTCGGGATATTCGTATATTCATTTCTGGATACGATACCGTCGGACTTGTAACCTATATTTAAGATGATCTCATCTTCTTTGACATCAATGACCGTGCCCTCTACGACTTCTCCTGTTCTAATAGTTTTTAATGAATCTTCCAGCATTTGTTCAAAACTTAATTCAGACATCTTGTTTGAACCTCCTCAATAATTTTCTTTGGGGTGGAAGCCCCTGCTGTAATACCTACAAGCCCAGTAGATCGTAATACTTCTAAATCCAGGTCACAAACGGTCTGTATATAGTAAGTATTCTCGCACTCGTTTCTACAAATCTCAAATAGCTTCTGCGTATTTGAACTGTGGCTACCGCCAATCACAATCATGGCATCTACTTCTCCTGCAATCTGACGTGCTTCTGTCTGCCGCTCTTCCGTCGCATTGCAAATTGTATTTACAACAATCTTATCATACCTCTTTTTATCAAGAATTTCAACTAAATCTTTAAATTTCTTGTAGTTAAATGTCGTCTGGGAAACAATGCACAATGGAACCGTTTCTGAAGCGCAAAGCTCCTCCGCCTGTTCTGCCGATTCGATTACATATGCCTTTGTGCGGCACCATCCTTTGATTCCTTCCACCTCCGGATGCTTGTCATTCCCTATAATAATAATCTCTTTTCCGGCTGCGCTTTCCTTATCCACAATCTTGTGAATTTTCTTCACAAAGGGACAGGTCGCATCCACGCAGTCCAGCCCTTTTTCACGAATCAGTTCATAAATTTCCCTGCCGACTCCGTGGGAACGGATAATAATGGTTCCTTTTTCCACCTTCTTTAGTTCTTCCAGGCTGTTCAGTACCTCCACGCCCTTTTCTTTCAGATCCTCCACTACAACTTCATTGTGAATAATCGGTCCGTAAGTATAGATTGGACGGACTCCCTTCTCTGCCTGTTCATAAACGGTATCCACCGCCCGCTGAACGCCAAAGCAGAAGCCTGCGCTTTTTGCCACTTTTACCTGCATAGAGAAATAATCCTTTCTAC
The DNA here is from genome assembly GCA_009774155.1 of Lachnospiraceae bacterium. Lineage (GTDB taxonomy): Bacteria > Bacillota > Clostridia > Lachnospirales > Lachnospiraceae > Hominiventricola. Next base: position 7,220 of record VSNE01000033.1, on the reverse strand, counting down.
CACCTCATCCGCCGTCATATCCGAGGAATCCACAAGAACCGCATCCTCCGCCTGTCTGAGAGGAGCAAATTCCCGGCTCATATCCCGCCTGTCCCGCTCTACGATATCCTGTTCGATTTCGTCAAGGCTCCGGTTCCCGCCTTTTTCCTTAAGCTCCAGAAAACGGCGCTCTGCCCGTGTCCGGCTGCTGGCAGTCAGGTAAATCTTTACATCGGCATCCGGAAGCACATAGGTGCCGATATCCCGGCCGTCCATAACCACATCCGCTTTTGCCGCAAGCCTTCTTTGCAGCTCCACCAGCTTCAGTCTTACCTCCGGCACGGCCGAAGAGACGGATGCCATATTGCCTACCTCCTCCGTACGCAGATAAGCGTTCACATTCTCGCCGTTTAAAAGCACTACCTGTTCCCCGTCCTGATATTCAATGGAGATATCCGCGTATCTGCACGCTTCCGCGATTGCCGCTTGATCCCGGGAATCCACCTGATTGTGAATCAGATACAGAGCCATTGCGCGATACATGGCGCCTGTATCCACATAAATATAATTCAATTCCCTGGCAATTCTTTTTGCAACCGTACTTTTTCCCGCTCCGGCGGGACCGTCAATTGCAATATTATAGCTATGACTCATTCTAACCTCCCACATTTACGGCGGCTGCCACGGCAGAGGACCATGCAATCTGCAGGTTAAAGCCTCCTGTCACTGCGTCCAGATCCAATACCTCTCCGATAAAATACAATCCCGGAACCTTTTTGGATTCCATCGTTGCCGGATTGATTTCTTTGACCGACACGCCGCCTTTTGTAATGATAGCTTCATTATAACCTCTGACACCTGTAATGGTCAATTCCAGTTGTTTCATGCAGCGCAGAAAATGCTGCCGTTCCTCTTTTGTAATCTCGCTGATTTTTTTATCCGGTGCGATTTCGCTTAAAGCAAGCATGACCGGAACCAGCTTTGAGGGGAAGAAAGCCGGGAGTACGTTTTTAAACCGCTTGTTTTTTGCCGCCGCAAATTCTCTGAGAATTCTGTTATCAAGCTGCTCCTCTGAAAGCGCCGGTTTTAAATCCAGAATCATCTTCAGTTCTTTCTCCCGGATTTTTCCGGCGCAAACGCTGCTGGCAGACAGAATCAGCGGGCCGCTCACTCCGAAATGTGTAAACAGCATTTCCCCAAAGTCTTCATATAGTACCCTTTTTTCGTCAAAAATACGAATGGAAACATTTTTCAGCGCCAATCCCTGAAGCTCTTTTACATAAGGCTCCCGGATATTGAACGGAACAAGGGAAGGGCAGGTCTTTGTTACCTTTAAACCGAATTTCTCCGCAAAACGGTAGCCGTCTCCCGTAGAGCCGGTGCTTTCATAAGAGATCCCTCCGGTTGCCACAAACACCGCGTCTGCCCATACCGGAGGCTGCGCTGCCGGCTCTATGCAGAAGCGTCCTTCTGACTTATATATACGCTTCACTTCCGTATTCAGGTGAATCCGCACTCCGGCCTTTTTCATAGCCCTATGCAATGTATCCAGAACGTCCGCCGACCGATCAGACTGAGGAAATACCCGGCCTCCCCGTTCTGTTTTCAGCGCTAAGCCTTCCTGTTCAAAAAAATCTATAACATCCTGATTCGTGAAGCCGTAAAATGCGCTGTATAAAAATTTAGGGTTGCTCCTTACAGCGGCAAAAAGCTCCTCCATATGGCAGGCATTGGTCAGATTACAGCGCCCCTTTCCCGTGATATAAAGCTTTTTTCCAAGCTTCTCATTTTTCTCATACACATGTACCTCCAGTCCCCGCCTGGCAGCGAAAACAGAAGCCATCATGCCTGCGGCTCCGCCGCCGATAATCGCAAGTTTTGTCATATCACTCTCCGCGTATTTAAAAGGGCCGCCGCAAAGCGGCAGCCCTATCATAATGCTCTATTAAACCGGATATGCCCCGTTCTCCGTATCCGCAACCGTTGCATCTATCTTGGTCTTCTGGGCTTCTCTGTATTTAAAGAAATCCATAGCAACCTGCGGGAACAGCGCATAGGATAATACGTCCTCGTCCTGCTCTTTGTACTGAGCCATCTCGGCTTCCAGGGACGGAAGCTCGTTGCCTACCAGATCGGCCGGACGGCAGGTAATGATTTCCTCATCCCCAATACATTTTTTCTGTACTTCCGGATTGAACGGTTTTACAGTTTTACCGTAATGACCGGACAGGACAGCCTTGGTCTCCTTTGTCACCATCTTGTAACGCTCGCCCATCAGTACGTTGAATACAGCCTGCGTACCGACGATCTGAGAGGACGGAGTAACCAGAGGACACTCACCGAGGTCTTTACGCACACGCGGAACCTCCTCCAGCACCTCATAGTATTTATCCTCCGCGTGCTGCTCCTTTAACTGAGAGGTCAGGTTGGACAGCATTCCGCCAGGCACCTGATACAGCAGAGTTTTAATGTTAACGCCCATGTTCTTCGGGTTCAAAAGACCGCTCTCCAGCGCCTCATCACGCATCGGCCTGAAGTAATCAGCAATCTCGGCCAGAAGATTCTGGTCGTATCCGGTGTCATACGGGGTGCCCTTGAAGGTCTCCACCATAACCTCTGTTGCAGGCTGTGAAGTGCCAAGCGCAAACGGAGACATTGCACAGTCAATTACGTCCACGCCAGCCTCCACTGCTTTCATGTAAGTCATGGAAGCAACGCCGGAGGTATAATGGGTATGAAGCTGAATCGGAATCTTAACCGTCTCCTTCAGCGCGGTAACCAGCTCTGTTGCGGCATATGGAAGCAAAAGGCCCGCCATATCCTTGATACAGATGGAGTCGGCTCCCATCTCCTCAATCTTTTTTGCCATACCGGTCCAATATTCCAACGTATAGGCATCCCCCAGCGTATAGGAAAGGGCAATCTGCGCATGTCCCTTTTCCTTGTTGGAAGCCTTTACTGCCGTCTCCAGATTGCGGAGATCATTTAGACAGTCAAAAATACGGATGATATCAATGCCGTTTGCAATTGATTTCTGTACAAAGTACTCTACCACATCGTCACCGTACGGGCGGTAGCCAAGAATATTCTGTCCGCGGAACAGCATCTGAAGCTTGGTGTTTTTTGCTTTTGCTTTAATTTTTCTCAGTCTCTCCCACGGATCTTCTTTCAGAAATCGAAGGGATGCATCAAAGGTTGCGCCTCCCCAGCACTCCAGGGAATGATAGCCAACCTGATCCAGTTTTTCAACAATCGGAAGCATCTGCTCTGTACTCATACGGGTCGCAATCAGGGACTGATGGGCGTCACGCAGAATAGTTTCTGTAATTTTAATCGGCTTTTTAGCGATTTCAGTCATTTTTTATTCCTCCTACACTTTTTAGAATACACCGAAGATAGCCATAAAGGTACCGGCTGCCACAGCAGTACCGATTACGCCTGCCACATTCGGACCCATTGCATGCATCAGAAGGAAGTTGGTCGGGTCTGCCTCAGCTCCAACCTTCTGGGATACACGGGCCGCCATCGGCACTGCAGACACTCCTGCGGAACCAATCAGCGGATTCACTTTTCCTCCGGTTACTTTGCACATCAGCTTACCGAACAGAACGCCCGCGGCAGTACCGAATGAGAATGCAACCAGACCTAAAATTACAATTTTAATCGTGTCCCAGTTCAGGAATGCCTCCGCGCTGGTCGTTGCGCCTACGGATGTGCCGAGCAGAATAACAACGATGTACATAAGCGCATTAGAAGCAGTCTCTGTAAGCTGACGGACAACGCCGCTCTCTCTGAACAGATTTCCAAGCATCAGCATACCAACCAGCGGAGCTGTAGTCGGAAGGATCATGGATACGATAATGGTAACAATGATCGGAAACAGAATCTTCTCCAGCTTGGAAACCGGACGAAGCTGCGCCATTTTAATTTTTCTTTCCTCCTCCGTTGTCAGCAGCTTCATAATAGGCGGCTGAATAATCGGAACGAGAGACATATAGGAATATGCCGCAACGGCTATAGGTCCCATGATGGCCGTCTGCTGCAGCTTGCCTGCCAGAAAGATAGAGGTAGGGCCGTCTGCTCCGCCGATAATAGAGATTGCCGCCGCCGCCTTATCACTGAACCCAAGCGCCATAGCGCCGAGATAGGCCGCAAAAATACCGAACTGTGCCGCTGCGCCGAGCAGGAAGCTTTTCGGATTTGCAATCAGAGGACCGAAGTCCGTCATCGCGCCAACACCCATAAAAATCAGGGATGGGAGGATCGCCCATTCATCCATTAAATAAAAGTAGTGAAGAAGACCGCCAACGCCATTGGGAGAATCTTCAATACTAAGCATAATATCCGGATAGATATTAACCAAAAGCATACCAAAAGAAATCGGAACCAGAAGAAGAGGCTCATATTCTTTTGCGATAGCCAGATAAAGGAACACACATGCAACGACAATCATAATATAATTGCCCCACGTCAGATTAAAGAACGCGGTCTGATGCACGAGGTTTCCCAAAGTCTCAGCAATGTAACTCATGTTGTAACCTCCAATGATTTATTCATGTATCAGTCTACGCGGCAATTAGTTCATGGTAGCTAATACATCACCGGATTCTACTGCATCACCAACGGATACATTAATGCCTGCAACGGTTCCGTCCTCCGGAGCAACGACCGGAATCTCCATCTTCATTGCCTCAAGGATAACGATTGGATCGCCGCTCTTCACAGCCTGCCCAACGCTTGCCTCCACCTTGAATACCTTTCCGGGTACAGAAGCAGTTACCTCGACAGAGCCTGCGCCGGCTGCTGCGGGAGCAGGAGCTTCCGCTGCGGGAGCCGCCTTCGGAGCTGCCTTTGGCGCTGCGGTACGAACCGGCGCGCTTCCTGCGCCGCCCTCTTCAACAGTTACATCATATACAGTTCCATTTACAGTAATGGTATAATTTTTCATTTCAATATTCCTCCTAATTGATTAAGCTCTTTTCCATTTTGCCGAATCTGCACGTTTGATGGAGCGGACAACAAAACCGTCGGCTGAGGTTCCGCGGTAAGCGCAGATCGCAGCCGTAATCGCCGCTACCAGCTCGCCGTCGTCTGTCAGATCCTCTGTTTTTGGAGCCGCCGCTGCCGCTGCCGCAGGCTTCGCCGGAGCCGCCGCTGTCTTGACTGCATCTTCCTTCTTCTTTCCGCTAAATTTCTCCTGAATAGCCGGAATGAAATTAAAGCAGTAGATAACCAGACTGATGAAAATCAGTACGATAAATACAGTTCCCATACCGAGAATGGTGTTCATGGCCGCCTTCTGAAGAATCTCGCCAATCGTATATTCCGGATTCAGGGCAACAGACTCAGCCACGCTCTTCTTATTAAAAACGATAGATAACTGTGCCGGACGTGTCTCAAAGGTCAGATTCACATTCAACGTAATCTCATCACCTTTTATAACGGGGTCATCGTAGCTGTCGGTTGAAACATATGCGCCCAGCTCGTCTACCGAGCCCTCATAGCCTGCAAATGCAGTTGTAAAAGCCTCCGCCGTGAAAGGAAGTCCGTAGGAGCTGATCACCAGCTCTGCATCCTCTGCATCCATGGATGCATACTCTGCTATCTCATCCTCGGACATAGCCGTCCAATTGCTGATCAGGAAATCCGCTACGGAATGAAGGTGTTGCTCATTATATTCAATCTCTTCATCTGCAGCAGCGCTTCCGCAGGCAGTCAGTCCAAGCACAGCTACGGATAAAGTCAGTACTGCAAGGATTTTTCTTAAATTCTGTCTCATATGATTCACCTCGCTTTAAACGGTACCATGCTTTTTATTTGGACGGTCTTCTCTCTTGGTAAATAACATTTCAAATGCGCCGATGACATATTTTCTCGTATCCTGCGCATCAATAACAGTGTCTACATAGCCCCTTTTCGCCGCGGAGGCCACATTATTCTGTAATTCTGCGTAAGCTGCCGCCTTTTCTCTCAGCTCCTTTGCATCAGCTCCTGCATACATAATTTTGGCTGCAAGCTTTGCATCCATCATGCCAATCTCAGCATGCGGCCACGCATATACGAAATCAGCGCCCAGTCCTTTGCTGTTCATAGTTACATAAGCGCTTCCGTATGCCTTGCCGGTCACTACGTTGACTTTGGGTACAGATGCGTTTGCAAATGCATAAGTAAGGGCCGCCGCTGCTTTGGCGATCTTTTTCTCCGTACATTTAGATGCCTTGAAACCAGCCGCATTCGTAAGAGTAAGTACTGGAATATTGAAAGCATCGCAGAATTCTACGAATTTTGCCGCCTTATCACATCCCCTTGCAGATAACTCCGCCTTGAACTCTTCCGCTTTATTACCCTCCTCATCGTATAAAACAGTTCTGTTTGCCACTGCGCCGACGGTAGTTCCGTTCAGCTTGATAAAGCCGGTAACCATATCCTTTGCATACATTGCTTTTGTCTCGAAGAAGATACCGGAATCAGAGATCATGGAAAGCGCGATGGCCGGATCTGCTGCGGAAGCCTCAAGGTCTGCACACGCCCGGTTCAGATCGTCGTCACAGTCCATGTAAGACAGGTCATCTTCATTGTTTGCCGGAAGCAGGGATACCAACTCTCGGATTTGTGCAATCAGCTCCGCCTCTTCTGCCACAACATCAATAATACCCGACTCTTCGCTCTGGAAAACGGCAGACGCAGTGTCGCATTTGGAAACCTCATTTCCTTCCAGCGCGTTCGGAGAATTGACAAATAATTTTGCTTTTTTGCTTTCCATAAAAGTAAAATCAGACATTGCAGATGCAACTGCCATTCCGCCGCCGCAGTTGCCAAACACTGCCGTAATCTGCGGAATAACTCCCGATGCCATTGTCTGTTTCAGATACAGTTCCCCAAATGCATTCAGCGCGTCGGAAGCCTCCTGAAGCCTGAGTCCCGCGCAGTCTATCAGTCCGATAACCGGCGCCCCCATCTTCATTGCCATATCATAAATCCTGACAATCTTTTTTGCGTGCATTTCTCCCATAGAACCGCCTAACACAGAAGCGTCCTGGCTGTAAACATACACAAGACTGCCGTTGATAACGCCATATCCGGTAATCACACCGTCAGATGGCGTGTCTGTGTTGTTCATATTGAAATCCGTCGCGCGGGCAGTAACCGCCGCGCCGATTTCAACAAAACTGTTCTCGTCAAGCAGCGCTGTAATCCTGCCGCTTGCCAAGGTCTGTGCTGTATTACTCATTTTTAGCCCT
>VSNE01000329.1 GCA_009774155.1 Lachnospiraceae bacterium | reverse complement strand
TTAGCATACAAAAAATCGATGAAATATCATAGAGAAAAATAAAGTGGAAAGTTGCCAACGATTACTTGACACAAACACGGTGCTGCGTTTTGTTGAATAATGGAAAAATATAGTATAAAATTAAAGAAAAATGATGCGGAGGAATGTTATGAAAAAGGACAGAGATGAATACGAAGATATGTGTTTTGTAATCATGCCGATAGGAGAATTGGAAAGCTACCCTCCTGACCATTTCCGGCAAGTATATGAGGACATCCTGAAACCTGCTATAACACAGGCAGGATATATTCCCAAACGTGCTGATGACGACAGAGCGAGTAATATGATTCAGGTTGGAATTATAGAAGATGTTGTAAATGCCCCTATGGCTGTCTGCGATTTAAGTACCAGAAATCCTAATGTGTTATTTGAACTGGGAATCAGGCAGGCATTCGATTTGCCGGTTGTTTTGGTCCAGGAGAAAGGCACTCCGAGAATTTTTGATATCAGTACGATAAATACTATTGATTATGGCAAAGAGCTTCGCTACAGAGAGGTTCTAAAAGATGTAGAAAACATCTGTGAAGCTATAAAAGCCACAAAGGATTCCTCAAAAGGAATCAATTCAGTGATTAAGCTTTTGAGCGTCCGGAAAGCAGACCTGAATAACAATGAGCAGTTAAGCGATGCGGATGAATTGCAGATGCTTTTATACTCCAATATAAATAAAATGTAAAAATTACAAAAAGACTTGGAACAGATGCAGAAGTTAATGATTTCACCCTATTATTTTAAAGCATTAAATAGTCTTTTAACTGCAGGCGGGAACTCAATTCTAACATCTGTTTTTGACGAAATATTAAAACTGTCTGTAAAGAAAAAACTGGAATGCCATGAATCTGAGTCAGATAGCAATGATGGGAAAGAAACATAATTAAAGCTTAAAAAAAGCAAAACGCTGGCGGACAGATTAAGATTTTTCAAAGAGAATAAAGAGAATATCGGGATTTCATGAGCCGGAAATTAAAAAACTTCCGGTTTAATCTATACGCTCTTTTGTAATTGAAAAATTCTCGTTAATATACTAACAGGTACTCCTATCATCTGCGTTGAGTCCGGCTACGTGGAGGCGCTTGGGTGGAATCAATACGGCGGCTGGCGGATAGGAGTGCGAAGCTTTGACAAAAAAAGATATTACTATTATGCCCATCTGCGGCAGGGCTTTCCTTATCAGCCGGAGCTGAAGGAGGGTTCTGTAGTTTTGGCAGGGGACGTGATCGGGTATATGGGGCATACCGGCTACAGCGCCACAGAGGATACAAATAATATTGATCAGACACATCTGCATTTTGGGATGCAGCTTATTTTTGACGAATCCCAGAAGGATGGCAATAATGAAATATGGATTGACTGTTATCAGATTGCCAGATTTCTGTACAGAAACCAGTCGGAAACAGCAAGAAATGATGAGACAAAGGAATGGCGGCGTATTTATTTGATGAAGGACCCTTGCGCGGAGGCGTATGAGAGAACAGCGGATTATTCCATGTATCCTTGATTTTACTTTTCTGCCGAAAAATGGTACACTGCATAGCAGAGGTGATTAAGCATGTGTGGTGAATGTCATGCCCATATGATTATGGACGGAGTAAATTATAAGGCGGCAGTCGCGCTTCACAGAGACGGCGTATGTGAAGCAGCTGTGCGCAGACATCTGGCAAAATGCCGGGATGCAGGTGTGTTTTTTGTCAGGGACGGAGGAGATGCCAAAGAGGTGTCAAAGCTTGCAAAGAAGCTGGCGCCGGAATATGGAATTGACTACCGGACCCCGATCTTTGCAATTCATAAAAGGGGACATTACGGCGGGATTGTAGGCCATCCTTTTGATGACTGGGCGCAGTACCGGGCGTTGGTTGCGCGGGCAAAGGAGGAGGGAGCGGATTTTATTAAAATTATGGTCAGCGGAATTCTGGACTTTGCTCATGCAGGAACCTTAAGCGAGGAGGGATTGAAAAAAGAGGAGATACGATATATGATTGACGCGGCCCATGATGCCGGAATGGCAGTTATGGCGCACTGTAACGGGAATAAGACCTGCTATCTGACGCTGGAAGCGGGAGCAGACAGTCTGGAACATGGCTTTTTTATGGAAGAAGAGACGCTGTGTCTGCTGGCGGAGCTTAGAACGCCGTGGATGCCGACTCTTGCTCCGGTGGGAAATCTGCTGGGCTGCGGACGCTTTCCGGAGGATGAAGTACAGCAGAATCTGGATATGCAGATGAAGCGGGTTAAAAAAGCGGCATCCCTTTCTGCCTGTATCGGGCTTGGAAGCGATGCCGGGGCTTATCTGGTCTTTCATGGAAAAGGAACACAGGATGAATATGGATATCTGAAACAGGCCGGAGTGTCGGATGAGACGCTGATTCAGGCAGAAGTCCGAATCCGGGAGGCGTTTAAAAGGTAAAACAGGATTCAGTCCTGAAAAAGCGTCAGTAGATCAGAAAACTGCCGGATTGTATAATCGGGGTTTTCCACACTGCCAAAGCCATAAGAGGCATAGCAGAATGGAACCCCTGCTTCCCGGGAAGCAATCTGATCGCCCTGAATATCGCCCACATAGACAGGGTTTTTTAGAGCATTGCGTTCTGTAACAAGACGGATGTTGGTTCCTTTGCTCCTGGCAGAGGTTCCGGGACATTCAAAATCAGTGATATAGGGACCCAGTCCGGTCTTATCAAGGAAAAGCTCGATATAGCCGTTCTGACAGTTGCTGACAATAAAAAGCTTATATTTACTGGAAAGCTTTTGGATGGTATCGGCAACGCCTGGATAGAGAAGATTATGTTCAGATGCATACAGATATTTATGCTCCTGCTCGCAGCAGGCATCAATTAAGGAATAACGATCCTTTTCTTCCAGAAAAGGAAAAGCAAGGTCGGCAATGGCAGAAAGAGAGCGGCCGAAAAGCTGCGTCAATTGATGGGCGGTGAAGCGGAACGGAATATCAGCTCTTTTTTCAATGACTTTATTCCAGGCGTCTGCCACGATAGGGGTGGAATTCCACAGAGTGCCGTCTATGTCTAAAAT
>VSNE01000328.1 GCA_009774155.1 Lachnospiraceae bacterium | reverse complement strand
GGTAAAGTACTGTATAATCAAAATCCATTTTAATAAGTAAATTAGATTCAAAAACGGGGGTGAGATTTCGATTGTTCTTTACCCGAAAAGGATAATTGCTTTTTACATGTTCGGATATTATATTCATAAATAACTTGAATGAATATGGAGGCAAAGCTTCTATTCTTGAAGAAACGTCTGAAGGAACACCGCTTAAGTCCCATGTTTCATTAATTATGCCTAGTAAGTAAGCTAATTTATACATATGTTTGCAAGGTAAATGTCTCTCTTGAAAATCGGGGCAAGAGCAGTTTTTCAGTGTAGTATGATATTTTTGGTTTTTGTTTTTTGTAGAACGGAAAACAGTATTTAGGTTGTAGTAATCTAAATACCCATGTGCTGAGACTTCATTCAAAAAAACTGCCCGTTTAAAACGTCTGATTTGTTCATCCTGGCAATGTATTTCCATGCCCCACCCATTAATAAAAATATCATATGCTTCTTCTTTTTTCTGTTGCTTTTTCTGCTCCTGTTTCTGTTCAATTTCGTCAAGCCATTCCATAAGTTTCACATATAGGTTCTTTAAGTACTGCATATGTTTTCCTTCTTTCGATAACCTTTTAATGATTTTAATGTTTTATTGCAGCCCGACTCGGCTGCAAAGCAAATAAGGAATTGTCCCGATTCCATGTGAAATCGGGGATGCTGGTTAAATATTATGCTTGTATTTTGGAGAGAAGAGCTTCTTGTAATACCTGTGAAAAGTTTATCCCCATAGAAATGGCACGGTCATTCAGCCATGACGGTATGGTTAAAGTCTTTTTTACTGCTTTTGTGTCCTTATACTGATTAATGTCACAGGATACAAGAGAGGAAAAGCCATCATCCGCACGAATGGTGGAAATGTCGGATGGAGAAGCAATATGATCCCCGTGCTCCAACAATGACAAAAGATATCCGGCAAGAGCTTCCTGCGCCATTTCCATAGCTTCCGGAATGGTGGAGCCGTAGGTGTTGCAGCCTTTCAGGTCAGGAAATTCCACCCAGTAAGATTCCTCTTCTTTGTGGAAGATGGCGGGATATACAAATAACATAACAAAACCTCCTTTTTATTTTTTTGAAAGGAGGAGCTATTTCAGCCCCGCATCTTTCAAAATTTGATGTAGCAGACCGGTAGGAACATCTTTTCCATGCATGGGAACCGAAACGGTTATACCCTCTTTTCTGAAAATATGGTGGCTTCCGTTGATTCTGTCGAGTTGCCAGCCATTTTCTTTAAGAGTTTAATAAGATCCCTGTCTTTCATGTTCCACCTCCTTACAAATACAGAATAGCACGTGTAGCACGTATAGTCAAGAGGGGATTTGAATTTAATAGAAAAAATGCAGGTACGGGGATGCACCTGCTCGGAAAGGCGAAGCTGACAGCGGCGGCAGTATGACGAAAAAAAACAAAATCGCATAAAGGATCGGGAGCCGCAGAGGAAGGCTTGCGGGGCGGGTCCGATTTTCGCCCGGTTCAATCGGGGCAAGCCAGACCCCTAAAATAAAGCACTGTCAAACGGGCAGCGGTTACACCAGCTATAAAGTATATAGTCAGACAGCAGGTTGTTGTAGTTGGTATGATATACTTTGCACAGCGGCGGCAATATTCCCAGTATTACCGCCGCTCTCTTTTCATTTATGAGATTTTGCAATCAAAGCAGAATATCTTTCATAGTCCTTTTTAGGGTTGTCCCCTTTAATAATCACAAATTCTGAAAAGTCAATGATTTTTTGTTGTGTGCTTAGCAGGGCTTCTGCAGATTCTGGAAGTTGGTTGCAATATTTTTCCGTAGCGGCTTTCAAGTCAAGCAGGACAGGAAGCGACTTTTCAACCAGTTCAGAGGACGTGCCGGAGGAAACAGAAAGAAGCTGACGCCAGCGTGTCAACTGACTTTCTGAAATGTATTTATCGCTGTCCGGGTTCTTTTTGTATGCGATATAAGCATAAATGCAAGAAGCCCCGAAGAGAGCAACAATAATTCCTGCCGGGATAGAGGACCCGGAAAGAAAGAAGCCAGCAACGATAATAAAAAAACCGATAACAGCAACGTCGACGGTCGGCGGGTCAGGAATGACGGCTTTTGCAGTAACCTTCTTTTCTTTTGGTGCAGGAGCTTTAACAACGTTTCCTGTATTCTTATAGTGGGCAGCAGGAGCGTAGGAAGAAGACCTGCTATTCTCATAGCGGGCAGTAGGAGCGTAGGAAGAAGATCTACCTTTCCTGCCCTTCTTGTCCGTGTATGACAAGCCCTTTACAGGGAGGTTGACACTGGTGGTTGTCTGCCCGTTGCTATTGAAAGTCTTGTGAAAACCTTTGCCGCCGATTGTCACGCTTGCACTTTTCCTGTTAAAGTTGATTTTGACACCCGGAGCCACTTTTATACTTTTTCTGTATCGTATTCCCATTTTTAAAATCTCCTATAATCATGAATTTTGAGAAACAGTCTGGCAGAGCTTACACAGCTTCACACCGGGCTTTTCATTGGTTTGAAACAAGGCTATTGCCGTTTGCGCTTCCAGGTTCCGTGTCTGCGGTGGTATTCAAAGCAGAGTTGCCCGTTTTTCGTGCAATCTTGGAGCGACTTTTTATATATGCCGCTTCCGCTTCTTCAACGGTCATTTCCGAAGGTTCAGTACGGGAAGCGGTCAGGCGTTCTTTAAAGTGCTGGACGAGCATTGCACGAATATCGGGTTCAAGCTCAAAGTACGCCTTCATAATGTCGAGTTCCAATTCAGTCCCGCCGTGATCCTTTACGAATTTGTCAAGGCTGAAAGTAGATTCTGGTATGTACATGGGTTCTGTACCGTTCCGTAGCCAGTCTTCATTGACGTTGAAGTAATTGCAGATGCTCTTTATTGTCATATCTGACACATTACGTCCGTCCTGCTCCATATAGCTTACGCCGGATTGAGTAACACCAATACTTTCAGAAAATTCTTTTTGATTCATGCCAGCTTCTTTTCTGACATTTTTTATTCTTGCGTTAATAGTAGTCAAAGTAAATCACCCCTCTTTCCACGCTAGTTTGTATATTAATAATATAAGTCAGTCATAAAAAAGTCAATAG
>VSNE01000327.1 GCA_009774155.1 Lachnospiraceae bacterium | reverse complement strand
GGGTTTTATGATTACACGGGAAGAATTTTACGTGGATTCTACGGATAACGTTCATATGATACATGGTTACCGCTGGTATGATCCGGAGGTGAAAAGCAGAGGCATTCTTCAGATTGTACATGGAATGCTGGAATATATAGAGCGCTATGAGGAGCTGGCGCAGTATATGGCTTCTGCCGGGTATTTTGTAGTCGGTCACGATCATCTGGGACATGGGGATTCGGTAAATGATGCATCGGAGCTGGGATATGTGGGAGAGCAGGGGGCGGTACTCTGGCTGAAGGATATTGAAAAAATCCGGAAAATGGCAGTAACCTATGCCCCTCAGGTTCCTTATATCATGCTGGGTCACAGTATGGGTTCCTATCTGGTCAGGCGGTATCTGATCTACCATGGAGAACGGGTAGACGGCGCGGTGATTATGGGAACCGGACATCAGCCGGCAGCGCTCATAAGGGCCGGCGTGGCATTGACCTATGGGAGTATGCTCCGCAGGGGTTCTAAAGGACACAGCCCCATATTAAATAATATGACCTGCAGCGGTTTTGCCAAAAGGTATCCGGATAATGCCCATACAGGAAGCTGGATGAGCAGGGACCCGCAGGTGATGATCCATGCTCTGCAGGATAAAAAGATGAATTATCAATTTACATTGAACGCATTTGAAGCATTGCTGCGGACGATTGAGGAGGCTATTGACCCAAGAAGGGCGGCAAGGATGCCGAAGAAGCTTCCGCTGCTGATTTTGTCCGGCGATCAGGACCCGGTGGGGGAAAACGGGAAGGGTGTCCGCCGGTTTGAGGCAATGCTGAAAAAGATTGGAATGAAAAATATTACCTGCCGCCTGTATCCGGAAAATCGTCATGAACTGATTCATGATCTGGATAAGGATCAGGTATTTAAAGATATACTGAAGTGGTGCAGTACTATTCTGAAAGAGGAAAACAGGAGGGAATAAGGATGAAAAAGTGGTTCTCACTGATGCTGATGATAGGAATATTAACAATGGGGGGACTTCGGGTAAGCGCTTCGGGCTCCCCTGTGCTTGCCCTTGGAGCGGATCTGAACGATTCCCAGAGAGCGGTCGTATTTTCGGAGATGGGAATCAGCGAAGCGGAGGCAGCATCCTATCAGACAATTTATATTACCAACGATATGGAGCATCAGTATCTGGATGAGTCGCTGGGAGCATCGGTGGTAGGGACGCATTCTCTGTCTTCGGTTCTTTTGATTCCGCAGGAAAGCGGAGCAGGCTTAAGTGTGGAGACCCATAATATTAATTATTGTACGATTGCCATGTACCGGAATGCGCTTCTGACAGCAGGGGTGGAGGACGCAAAGGTAATTGTGGCTGCGCCCAGTTCCATCAGCGGGACTGCGGCCCTGATTGGAGCCGTGAAGGCATACGAGGCTTACAGCGGGGAGGAGGTCAGCAGCGCTGCCTTTGAGGCGGCGACCGATGAGCTGATACTGACCGGTGAGCTGATGGACGAATTGGATTCAGAGCAGATATCTGATTTGATTGCATATTTAAAGCAGCAGATTGCCGAGAGAGGGCTGGATGATCCGAATAAACTGTCGTCACTGGTCCGCCAGGCATCTGAGGAAATGCAGCTTGCTCTGACTGATGAACAGGTGTCCCAGGTTGTGGATCTTCTGCTGAAGCTGAACAAGCTGGATATTGATCCCGGTAAGCTGGTGAGTCAGGCGAAGGAGCTGTATGATAAGCTGGACTCCCTTGGAATCAAGCTGGACAAAGAGAAGGTGGGAAATTTTATTACCCGTTTTGTCTCATCCATATGGGAGCTGATTCAGAGCTTTATGGCAAAGTAATCAGTCTTCCTCAATGACATGAAATTCCAGAAAATCGAAATAGATATCATCGACAAAGCTGTCCTGATAAAACCGTGTCCTGGCATGGCGCTGGAATTCCCGTACATTGGAATCCAGCCAGATGGGCTTGCTTAAGTCAAATGCATAGCACACCTCGTCCAGTGCATGAAATACTTTATGGGTTCGGGTGTCGGATGTGCTGTTGCAGACCGTGATATCCTTCAGCATGTGATTGTTTTTAAAGATTTTTCCCCATACACGGAACATGGAAGACCTCCTGTAAATTAACCTGGCGGTATTTTCTATGTTCCTTAGTATATCGGCTTCCTCCGGGAAAGTAAAGAGGCGGCGGGAAAAAATGAGGAGCTATAATTGGAGCGTTACAGGGAAATCGAACGAAGTATTATAAAAAAATACCGCAAAGAGATCTGGAGGCCGTTTATCCGCGGAATTCAGGATTATGACATGATTCAGGAGGGGGACAGGATAGCGGTCTGTATCTCGGGAGGGAAGGATTCCATGCTGATGGCAAAGCTTCTGCAGGAGCTTCAAAGACATGGAAAGTTCCCGTTTGACCTGGTATTTCTTGTCATGGACCCGGGCTATCATCCGGCCAACCGTCAAAGAATTGAAGATAATGCCAGGCTTTTAAATATCCCTGTTACCATTTTCGAGTCGGATATTTTTAACGTGGTAGTGGATATCAGAGAGAATCCATGTTATCTTTGCGCGCGGATGCGCCGGGGATTTCTCTATGCCCATGCGAAGAAGCTGGGCTGCAATAAAATTGCGCTGGGACATCATTTTGATGATGTAATAGAGACGATTCTGATGGGAATGCTGTATGGAGGGCAGATGCAGACTATGATGCCGAAGCTTCACAGCACGAATTTTGAGGGAATGGAACTGATTCGTCCTATGTATCTGGTGCATGAGGAAAACATTCTGGATTGGGTGCACTATCATAAGCTGCATTTTCTGCAGTGCGCATGCCGGTTTACCGAAAGCTATGAGACAGATGAGCATGGAGCAAACTATTCCAAGCGTCAGGAAATGAAGGAGCTGATTGCTCACTTCAGGAAGATTAGTCCGGTCATTGAGAAAAATATTTTCCGAAGTGTGGAAAATGTGAACCTGAATACGATTATCAGTTATCATAAAGGGAACGAACATCATCATTTTATGGATGATTATTAATTTCTATAAGTACAGCTTATAAAAAATACAGTAAAAGACAAAAATTTATATAAGTTATCTGGTATTTTTTA
>VSNE01000326.1 GCA_009774155.1 Lachnospiraceae bacterium | reverse complement strand
TTTCAATAATTTGAAGTCCCTTTATTCTTAATTTTTCAAAAAACAGGGATAATTCTTCTCTGGCCCGGGAAACAGCCTCCTCCTTTGTGTATACTGCGTCAGTCGGAATATATTCCTGCTCTGTCTGTTTTCCGAAAATCACCGGAAGGTAAAAATTCTCTGTGACCTTCAGAGGAAATTCACTGGCAATAAAATCTGACTGCTCATACCCTCCTCTATAGGGAAGACGAAAGTCAATTCTTTTATTTCCGAGAACCAGATACAGCATTGTCCGTTTTTTTCCCGTATAGACCTTTTTTATATACTGCATCGGAAAAGATGCATGATAATGTTCTCTTCTCTGAATTCGGATATCAGCATCCGAATGCACATAATACGCATTGGCAACCTCCCCTGCATCATTCAGAATCTCCACCCTGCTCTGAACCAGCAGATCTCCTTTTTGTACTTCCATTCCTTCAGTGACCAGCGGAGTTCCGCTCCTTACTATCATAGAAACAACAGTTCCTGACTCCGAGGCGGCCAAATCTGCGGGTTCATTTTCCGGCACGTCTTCCGGCACAGAATCCTCATTCTCCTGCACATGGATAATCAGTCTTGTTCCCTTCACCTCTGCCGAGGTCCAGGTAATCTCCGGAAAATGCTCTCTGAGCTTTGCCTCAATTTCTTCTCCATGAATATCTTTCTTCGCCATACCGTGCACAATCCGTTCGCTTTCCAGGTAGTCCAGCACCACCTGATCGCTTAAGCTGTAATTACCCTCCACATGAATATTCCAGATGAAGAGGGACAGCACATGGAGAAGCGCAAGCCCTCCTGCCGCTCCGACCGCGAACAGCTTCCGGCTGCGGTAGTTGTAAAGAATAAAAGGAAGGCCGTGTCTTTCCAGAATCACGACCTTCGTCTTTGTCTTATGTACCAGAGGCCTCAGTTTGCGGAAACCGCCGATACTGATGCACATTTCATATTCCGCTCCAACGGACCGGAGTCCCCACAGAACGATTCCGTGGCGGCTGCACAGGTTTAAAAAGCGCTCCGGTGAATAACCGGACAGATGTATCACTACATAACCTTTAAAGAATTTCAAAAGTCTTGTCAGCAATAACGGATTTCTCCAATCTCACCCGATATTTTCATCTCGTCTTCCGTATAATAATCAATATGCAGATGCTTCCCGCACAATGTCATCTGACAGGTTTTTGTCTGCAGACGGATTTTTTGTTCTGTATATTCAATGATTCCCCGGTAATTCTCAATATACGCTTCGCTTCTGCCGGTCACGGTCAGGACCGCCGCCCCCATGACCAGATCCTTGGGAAGCCTCAGTTTTTCTGGCATCCGTTCTTTCAGATTCATGGCACACCCGCCCGGACGTTTATTATAATATATGTAGCGCTTTCTGTTTTATACCTGACGCCGATTCTCACGCTTTATTCCTGATACAGGATCAGACTGAACCAGGTCACTGTATTTCCGCCGTTCATAAAACTGATTCCATATTTTTCCGCAAGCTCTGTCACCAGAATTCCATAGCTTTCAATACAGGGGAACATTTTATCCGGATAGCGGCACGGAGCATCCGGATAGGCACATTTTTCGCATATGGAACAGGACTCGGTGGAAAGTGCCTGAATATTGCCGCACTGTTTAAGAAACAGACTGCAGATTTCCTGAGTAATTTTTTCGTGCTCCATCCGTGTAGCAAGAGCTGCCTTCATATTGGAGATATCATCCACCTCTGCAATAGTGGTAAACAAAAAACCGCCTGTAAATTTACTGCATCTGTTCCGGCACTCCTGCACGGTTCCCACAGCCGGAGGACAGGACCAGGACTTTCCATACTGCGGGCATTCGCTCTCGCAGATATATCGCACCTGATCCAGAAAAGAAATATCCTCCGGATTGATAAATGCATATTCGCAGACCGGGTATCCGGTCAGTTGTTCCTCCAGTCTTTCCTGGTTCATCGTATCCTTGTCTCCTTTTTCATCTTTTATGTTTCTCCCATCATTTCACGGAGCAGAAGCCAGTTGGCCCGAAACGGCCGCATCAGATTCCAGTAGCCCACGCCCCGGAAACCATAGTCTGACGCCGTCCGAAGCTTTACCTCCATACTTCTGACATCCTCAAACCATACCTCATGAGAGAGTCCGTCTCTTTCATAGAAAAAATACGGACTCTGGGCAGTCTCGTCAAACTGAATCGTGGCGCCGTTTTCCGACGCAAGCTCCACTGCTTCCACATTTCCAATCAGCCGCGCCCTTGTCGTTCCCCGTTCGTAAGGCAGCGTCCAGTCGTATCCGTAATTGGGAATCCCCATCATAATTTTCTCTGCCGGAATTTCCTGAACCGCATAGCTGATCACCTGCCGGACTTTATTGATGGGGGCTACCGCCATAGGCGGGCCGTAGGTGTAGCCCCATTCATACGTCATCAAAAATACCCAATCCGCACTCTCTCCCAGCAGTCTATAATCCATTCCCTCATATAAAAGTCCTGCCTGGGTTCCCGAAGTCTTCGGGGCCAGAGCCACGGACACACGGTAGCCATTCTGGTTCATCCGCGTACGCAGATTCCCCACAAATGCCGCATATTTTTCCCGGTCTTCGGGGAGGATATACTCAAAATCCACGTCTACTCCGGCATAGCCCCGGCTCTGCACCGTATATAAGAGCTGATCGATCAGATTGCGCTGAACGGTTTCATCCGTCACCGCCAGTTTAACTAAATAATTGTTAAAGCTTCCGTCCACCCCAAAGGGAGTCAGTACCAGGTAAGGTTCTGTTCCTGTCTGCCACGCCTGCTCGATCAAAGGAAGATCATTGTACAGAGGAGGAATCAAATCTCCTGTTACAGTAAATCCGTAGGAAAAGATCAGTAACTCATTTATATAGGAAAGCGCCTCCTGTAAAATCCCCTGTTCAATAAAAGCATAGGCATATCCGCTTACTTCCATCTGCCGCACCGGCTCTGGTTCCGGCTCCACGCCGCGAAGCAGAAGGGCCTCCCCCGGCACCAGCGCACGCCTGTTTTGTATTTGGTTATCATAGGCTATCTGATCTGCCGAAATACCATACCGCTCTGCAAGTTCATACAAGGTATCTC
>VSNE01000325.1 GCA_009774155.1 Lachnospiraceae bacterium | reverse complement strand
TATTTACTCCATACAGGACAAATGATATAATTTTCTAAACAAAGGAGCCGGATGATATGAAGTGTTGGAGAAAGAAAAAATGAATGAGATACTGGTGAAAATACGTTTTTTGCTTCCTACGCTTCCGAGAGCCGAAAAAGCAATTGCGGGGGCGCTTGCAGAGCACCCGGAGGCTGTTACTTATATGACGCTGGCCGAGATTGCCAAGGAATCCGGGAGCAGTGAGGCTTCTGTTATCCGTTTTTGCAAAAGAATGGGATACAGCGGATATTCGGCGCTGCAAAGAGATATGGGGCTGGCTCTGGCTGAAGACGGTGTATCCCAGACGGAGGAGCTTCGGGTGTATGACAGCGACAATATGTCCGAGATTATGAAAAAGGTATATCAGAGTAATGTGCAGACGCTGACGGATACTATGGCCCTGGCGGGGGAGCAGTGCGAAAAAGCGCTGGAGGCGCTGCTGAAGGCAAAATCGATCCATTTTTTTGGCGCGGGAGACGCTTACGCTGTCTGCCAGCTTGCCTATATGAAGTTTAAAAGACTCGGGATTCCCTGCTCGGCGGAAGGCGACGTGATGCTTCAGATGATTACTGCCAGCAATATGTCAAAGGGGGATGTGGCAATAGCCATATCCTATGACGGAAGATCCAAGAATGTAGTGGAGGCGCTTCGGATAGCAAAGCAGATGGGCGGGACTACCATAAGCATTACGAAGAAAAACCGCACGCCGCTTCTTCGGTATACGGATATCAAGATTTTTATTGCGGTCAATGATTTGTCGTTTGATCGCGAAAAAGTAACCAGAAGAATTGCGGATCAGTTTATTATGGATATTTTGTATATGGGCTATATGATGTATTCGGGCAAAAATTATAAGGAACAGCTAAAAAAGACACAGATCGCGATTGACGGAAATAAAATCTGAACAGGAAAGGGGGATGCAGGATGGTCAGGCTGGCTCCGTCGCTGCTGGAAGCGGATTACTGCTTTCTTGACGAGCAGTTGAGAATTATGGAAAAGGCCGGAGCGGATTATGTGCATATTGATGTGATGGACGGCGCTTTTGTTCCGAATCTTGCTCTTGGAATGAGGGAGGTGGAAAGCATCAGGGCGTCTTCCGGCCTTATCTTTGACGTACATATGATGGTAAATGAACCGATCCGGTATGTGGAACGGATGAAGGCGGCCGGAGCGGATGTGATTACGGTCCACTTTGAGGCGTGTGAAGACCCGGAGAGAACGGTTGATGCAGTCAAGGATATGGGAATAAGAGCAGGTATTGCTCTGAAGCCTGACACGGAACTGGATGTGCTGAAAGCTCCGCTTCTGGAAAGGGCCGATGTGATTCAGCTTATGACTGTTCAGCCGGGGCTGGAAGGGCAGAGCTTTATCCCAAAATCCATACGCCGGATTGAGATGCTTCGGGGGAGGCTGGAGCAGCTGGGGCTAAGCCGTGACATTGAAGCGGACGGAAATATCGGAATGGATAATGTTCAGAAGGTAGTGCGCGCCGGCGCGACTGTGGTGGTTTCCGGAAAAGCTTTGTTCTGCGGAAATCTGGAAAAAAATATCAGGGAAATGAAGCGGTTGATGAACCAAGTCTGACGGAAGGAGGCAGAGCATGAAATATTTAATTGGCGTGGATCTGGGAACCAGCGCCACCAAGACAATTATGATCAATGAGAACGGAGAAGTTGTCGCTTCGGCCAGCAGCGCTTATCCGCTCTATGAGCCGGCAAACGGCTGGGCGGAACAGGCTCCTCATGACTGGCGAAGGGCAGTCATGGATACGATTAAAGAAACGGTGGAAAAATCCGGCGTGGCTGCGGAGGATGTGGAGGGAATCGGTCTGTCCGGACAGATGCACGGGCTTGTGATGCTGGATGAAAAGAACGAGGTGATCGGCAGATCGATTATCTGGTGCGACGCAAGAGCAGGGAAACAGGCGGATGAGATGCTGGAGCTTATGCCGATGGAAAAGTGGATGAAGATTACCAATAATCCTCCTCTTACAGGCTGGACGGCAGCAAAGCTGATGTGGGTCAGGGAAAACCGGCCCGGGCTGTATGCAAGATGCAGGCACGTCCTTCTGCCGAAGGATTATGTACGTTATGAGCTGACAGGGGTCTTTGCCACAGACGTCTCGGATGCATCGGGAATGCAGCTTCTGGATGTGAAGAACAGACGCTGGTCCGGTGAGGTTCTTGAAAAGCTGAGGATTGACAGCTCTCTTTTGGCCGATGTATATGAAAGCCCCCAGGTGACAGGGTATCTTCTGCCGGGTATTGCCAGAGAGCTTGGCCTGACCGCAAAGACGGCGGTTGTGGCGGGCGGAAGCGATAACGCCTGCGCGGCACTCGGAACGGGAGTGGTACATGAAGGGCAGGCATTTACTACCATAGGAACGTCTGCGGTCGTATACACACATTTGGATCATTATACGCAGATTCCGGGAGGAGGGCTCCATATGTGCTGCTGTGCGGTTCCCGGCTGCTGGCATACGATGGGGGGCCCGCAGTCCGCGGGGCTTTCGGTGGAATGGTTTAAAAACGAATTTTGTAAAGATTTGACAGAGCGGGCGGAATCGGAAAAACGAGGATTTTATGAATTGATGAATGAGCTTGCAATGCAGGTTCCGGTTGGAAGCGACAAGCTGATTTATCTTCCGTTTCTGATGGGAGAGAGAACGCCTCATATGGAGCCGGACTACAGGGGCGCGTTTCTCGGGCTGAACACGGTACATTCGCAGGCTCATATGCTTCGGGCGATAATGGAGGGAATTGTATACTGCCTTGCGGACTGCAACGAGATGCTGAAAGCCCAGGGGGTCAATGTCCGTGTTATGCGCGCCTGCGGGGGAGGGAGCAAAAGCCTGCTCTGGAGAAAGATGATGGCGGATCTGTTCGGATGTGATGTGCGTACCATGGAGCAGGAAGAGGGGCCTGCCTATGGCGGGGCGATTCTCGCGGGAGTTGGAACGGGTGTCTTTGCCTCCGTTCAGGATGCCTGCGATGCTTTTGTAAAAGAAAAAGGCAGCACAGCGCCCGACGAAAGGGAAGCGGAGATTTACAGAGAATATCACAAGGTTTATAACCAAATGTATGAGTC
>VSNE01000324.1 GCA_009774155.1 Lachnospiraceae bacterium | reverse complement strand
CCCGGAAGGATACCTGCCATAAACATATCCCCGATGGACGCTCCGGCTGCCACGCCGTAAGTAACCATTGTGATACTGGGCGGAATGATAACTCCCAGGTATCCGGCGCTGGCAATGGTCGTCATGGCAAAATCTTCCTTATATCTGTTCTCCAGCATGACCGGTATCATAATTCCTCCGATGGCCGCCGCAGTCGCCGGAGCGGAGCCGCTGATAGCTCCGAAGAAGGTACAGGCCACAATAGAGACAATGGCCAGTCCTCCGGGAAACTTTCTGAGAAAAATACTGCACAGCTTAATCAGCCTGTCCGATACGCCGCCCTTGCTCATAAGGGAACCGCTGATCATGAAAAACGGAATCGCCATCAGTGTAAAAGAGTCCACTCCCGTAAAAAAGCGCTGTACAACGAATATTTCCGGCAAATCAGAACCAAATGCCACCGAAAAGAAGGAGGCTCCTCCTATGGCATATGCCAGAGGCATTCCCGTAATAATAAACGCTACAAGCGTAATAAATAAAATAGCCGACATCTGTCTCACTCCCCTTCCGTATTCCGTGTCCGGATATCCTGCACGAACCGGATCAGATTCTGCAGGCTTCTGATAATCCCTCCCAGAAATCCAAGCGGCATTGCCGCATATGCAACTGCAATCGGGATAAAGAGCGTCGCCGATTTCTGCCCGTTGGCAAAAAGCTGCATAACCAGATCCAGTGAAAGCTTAAAAAACACTGCTGACAGAAACAGCACAAGCACTTTTTCCAAAAACATAATCATCGGTCTCACTTTACGGGGCATAAATGATACGAATGCATCCACCCCTGTATGGGTGCCGGCCTTCAGCCCGGCGCCTACGCCAATATAGACAGTGAATATCATACAATATCTTGAAACCTCCTCGCTCCATGGTATGGAGGAGTGAATGATATACCGGAAAATAACCTGAAAAAATACTACCGCAGTCATTACGGAAAGCAGAATTATAAAAGCAGCTGTCTCATACATATCTAAAAAACGGTCTATTTTCTTCCATACTTTTTTCACGCTCATCACCTATCGTCCGTTAATCACGGCCTGTATACTGTCCAGAAACTCTGTTCCGATCTCCGCGCTGTAGGTATCATATACCGGCTGGGCCGCCTCTCTCCAGAGACTCTTATCCACATCCTCAATAACAGTCGCTCCTTCTTCTATCATGATTTTCTTATTTTCTTCATCATAATCCCGGCACATCTGACGTTCTGTATCTTTATACTTATCTGCCAGCTCTTGAATGATCTGCCGGTCTTCCGAGGAAATCTTATCCCAGGTAGTTTTGGCAATCAAAAGGGGCGCAGGACAGTAGAAATGCCCGGTCATGGTAATATACGGCGCAACCTCATATAATTTATTCTGATAAATCGGCGTAAACGGGTTTTCCAGTCCGTCGATCGTATTCTGCTGAAGGGCAGTATAGACCTCTCCGAATGCCATGGCAGTTGCATCGGCCCCCCAGCTTCTGAAGGAATCCATATGAATCTCGTTCTCCATAGTACGAATCTTCATGCCGCCATGTCTTCCGGCACGGCTACGTCATGCTTGTTGTTGGCAATATAACGGAACCCGTTCTCCCATATGGAAAGTCCCTTGATGCCGATCTCATCCAAAGATGCAAGCATATTGTCTCCTATTTCGCTGTCAATCACCGCATAAGCCTCCTGGCTGTCCCGGAATAAGAAAGGAAGATCAAATACACGGAATGCATCTGTAAAATTACTTAACGGCGCGGAGTTCGGCAAGGTAATATCCAGTGTTCCCATCTGCAGAGCCTCTATCATATCTCTCTCATTTCCCAGCACAGAGTTGGCGTATACGTCAATCCGGACTCTTCCTTCTGTCTTTTCCTCCACTTCATCCGCCCACTGAGTCAGGGCCATGTGGTATGCGGAATCCTCTGTCAGCACATGTCCCGCTTTCAGTACAAGCGTTCCCTCTCCCGCCTCTGTTCCGGCTGCTTCTGTTGTTCCTCCTGCATTTCCTTCGGATTTGCTCTTTTCAGAGCTTCCGCACGCTGCCAGACCCGCTATCATACAGACACCCGTTAATACTGCTAATAATTTTTTTGCTTTCATTGTTCCTCTCCTTATCTATAGTTGATTTTTTATGATCTTACCATTTTTTATAACCATCTTTACATCGCAGACTGTTTCCAGTTTTTCCAGCGGATTTTCCGCAAGTACTGCCAGATTTGCTTTCAATCCCTTTCTGACCATTCCCACCTGATGATCCAGATGCATCGCTTTCGCGGCTTCCGACGTAGCTGCCCTTAAACATTCCAGATTGCTCATACCGATTTCTTTCATTCGGAGCATTTCCTTTGCGTTCTCCCCATGTCTGATGCCCACGCCTCCCGCATCTGTGGACAATGCAATCTTGACACCGGCTTTGTAAGCCTTTCTTATGCTCTCCCACTGGGTTTTTCCGGTCTGTTTTAAAATTTCCACCACCCGGGCGCTCTTTGCCGCCGCTACATGCGGTTCCGGTTCCGGACTGGGAGAGGCCAGAGTCGGAAGAAGATACGTTCCTTTTTTCAGCATCAGCTCCAGTCCTTCTTCATCCATGCCTGTTCCGTGACAGATAAGATCCACGCCTCCAAGCAGAGAATCCTTTACAGGCTTTGCCCCTCTTGCGTGGGCGCTGACCAGAAGTCCCAGGGAGTGCGCCTCGTCTGCGGCCGCCTCGATTTCCTCCAGAGTAAACGCGCTCTTCTCAAGGCTTCTGCCAACAGACCGGAGCGGTGCGCTCATCTCCATCTTAATCTGATCAACCCCGTAATAAATCTGTTCTCTGACCGTTCTCCTCATCTCATCAGGCCCGCAGGACTGCCGGCCGAGTCCCCTGAAATGCGAGGAAGGCCATGCAATTACCTGTTTGCCGCTGATATAATAATCCGGCCCCTCAATATACCCAAGCTTAATGGCGTCTCTCATGGCCACATCTATGTAATCCACGCCTCCGCCGTCCACCACGGAAGTAAAGCCTGCTTCCAGTGTCTTTCTTGCAAACTCCACGGAACGGTATGCAATATAGGAATCCGCGTTATCGAACAGCACCCCGCCCGCAGACTGATAATTCAG
>VSNE01000323.1 GCA_009774155.1 Lachnospiraceae bacterium | reverse complement strand
CTGTAAATATCCCCATATAAATTCATTATTTTTTGTTCCTGATACAGTTCATCCCTCCAAAATGATATTCTGTTTATTTTGTATTTTCTGAGGTGTACCTCGTGGTTGGCAATCTGCAATAGAAGGTAAAATTTTCCTGTGGGAGCGTTATATATACAGGAGGGATTACTATGGAACATAAGAAGAAAATGTTTCAGGAATTTATACGGGTTCAGATTCACGATTACCGGAGCGGCAGAGCCTATACTCAGGAACAGATGGCGGAGCTGCTTCATGTTGCTCCCAGATCATACTTTGATCAGGAGCACGGAAAGTATGGGTTTTCCGCTGTTACAGTTATTTTTTATTTTCTTATGCTTTCAAGAGAAGAGGCGCTGTCGCTTTTGGAGGAACTGGATGGGCTGTTGAATGAGGAGATAGAAGATGAATAATAAGTCATATATGTGGATGGCCAGTCAATACCTGATACAATTAGGAGCTACGCCGAATTACAGCGGCTTCCATTATGCGGCATATGGAATAGTTCTGGCTGCCGAGAATCCCAGCCGCCTGCTGTCAGTGACAAAAGAGCTTTATCCGGAAATCGGAAGACATTACCATGTTAGCTGGTGCGCCGCGGAACGCAGCATACGGTTTCTGCTTTCCATACTTTGGGAAAGAGATCAGAAATTGTTTCGGGAAATTTCCGGCTGTTCAGCAGTTAAGAAACCATCAGCCGGGGAGTTTATAGCAGTTATGGCGTTTCGGGTAAGATCCGTATAATAATAGTTTCTTTTAATACAAATTCTGGAAATTCCTCCACTCAATCCACCCTGATAAATTGATACCCCGCCGGACAGACTATTTTTAAATGAAATTTATAGAACGATAGTTATTGATTCTGCATAAGCTGGGTATACTTTAAATATAAAAAATACTTGCATCCTATTTTATCATACCGGACTTAGATGAGTCCCCTCCCTTGAACGGGCTGTCAGAGTTCTGGCAGCCTTATTTTTTACGGACAGACGTGATTACAGGTATGCGCCGAAGGCCCCACAGGGCCGGGCGGATCATAGAAAGGAATATAAAATTATGAAGAAAACAAAAATTATCTGTACTATGGGGCCGAATACCGATAACCGGGAAATGTTGACAAGACTTGCCTTGCATGGCATGGATGTGGCAAGATTCAATTTTTCTCACGGAGATTATACAGAGCAGAAAAACAGACTGGATCTGCTGAAAAGCGTACGCGACGAACTGGGTCTGCCTGTTGCGGCGCTGCTGGATACAAGAGGCCCGGAGATTCGGACAGGCCTGCTGAAGGACGGAAAAAAGGTCATGCTGAAGGATGGAATGCCGTATATTCTGACTACCCGGGAGGTGGAGGGAGGCGAACAGATCTGTCAGGTCAATTATGAAGGGCTGCCGGCATGCGTACATCCGGGAACTCATATTTTGATAGATGATGGATTGATCGATCTTGAGATTGAAAGGATAGAGGGCACGGAGCTGTATTGCCGGGTAGTCAGCGGAGGAGAGCTGGGACAGCGCAAAGGAGTCAATGTACCTAAAACCAAAATTGATCTTCCGGGGCTGACAGAGAAGGACAGAAATGATATTCGTTTCGGCATCGAGCAGGGCTTTGATTTTATCGCCGCTTCCTTTGTGAGAAATGCAGATGTAATCCGGGAAATCCGGCAGATGCTGAAGGAAGCAGATTCCCGGATAAAGATCATCGCCAAGATCGAAAATGAGGAGGGAATTGAAAACCTGGATGAAATTATCCGGGAAAGTGATGGGATCATGGTGGCAAGAGGGGATCTTGGCGTGGAAATACCGCCCCAGAAGCTTCCGTATATACAAAAAACAGTAATCTGTAAATGCAACATTACCTGCAAGACAGTGATTGTGGCCACTCAAATGCTGGATTCCATGATTCGTAATCCGCGCCCGACCCGCGCAGAGGTGACGGATGTGGCGAATGCAGTTTATGAAGGGGCGGATGCAGTTATGCTTTCCGGGGAAACTGCTATGGGAAAATATCCGGTGGAGGCTTTGAAAATAATGGCGCAGATCTGCAGAGATACGGAGGAGCATCTGGACGAATGCTTTTATAAAAAAAGACGAATCAGTCAGGAAAATCTGTGCAGCGTCTCCAATGCGGTATGCTACTCCTCTGTGTCTACTGCCCACGATCTGCATGCCAAAGTGATTGTGGCCCCAAGCATGAGCGGATTTACTGCATGGATGCTGTCCAAATGGAGGCCCCAGACACCGATTATCGGTCTGTCTCCGGATGCCCAGGTAGTACGGCAGATGCAGCTTTTCTGGGGGGTTTTGCCGTTTCAGGCAAAGCGGGCGGAATCCACAGATATTCTGATCTATTCCTCTCTGGAACTATTGGCGCAAAAAGGCATTGTAGCTGAAGGCGATCTGATTGTGGCGACAGCGGGGATTGTACATGACCTAAATAAAACGGAAGCTTCCCAGCATACAAACATTATGCGGGTGGTGGAGATTACCGAATCGTGTTGAAAGGAAATAGAGGATGATAAAAAGGGCTGTCCTGAAAACGTAACTTAACGGCAGCCTATATACAAGTATTCTAAAATAAGCCCGCCTTTTTGATACGCTCCCTGTCAGGCGGACAGACGGAATATCTAAAATCAGGCGCATATGAATACCTGCATTTTATTTTGAAATGTAGGTATTTTTTCTATGCGCATTATCTTTCGGGGAAATTTTCCATGAAACGGGGTAAATCCGGGATAAAATTATAAAAAGAAAGGTTCTCACTTTCGTGAAAACCTTATATTTCCGAGGGAGTGGGGACTCTTTCAAGTCCCCTAAAGTGTTATGAATGAAATACTGATGTGTTTCTGTTACAAGTAATACTATAACAGGGAATTGTGACCAAAGTGTGGCGTCGGAATTAAGGATTTCTAAAAATATGAAAGAAAAACGAAAAATCAGCAGTATCTTCTGGCTGCTCAGGACGGCCTGACGAAACCGCTATGACAAAATAGAGAAAGTCTGGAAAATTTCTATGCACAAGCTCATTTTCCATGATATAATCAAAAAAATAATTAAAAATTTTGATGGAGGGATGCAAAGATGAAAGGTAAAGTAAAATACTTTCTTGCAGTAATGCTTGCAG
>VSNE01000322.1 GCA_009774155.1 Lachnospiraceae bacterium | reverse complement strand
CGGTGCTGAATGCCATCCGCTGCATGTCTGTGAAAAAACTGTAAGAAAGGAGAGAATTCCCTGACAGTCTGAAACCCCGCTTTTCGGCGGGGTTTTTTCATCCGTGTGTCGAATATTCCCGATAGGATCTCCTTGTAAGGAACTACCAATTTTCCTATAATTTTTACTGTGAACGCTGAAAACTTTTGTATGAAGTTGTAGAAAGGAGACAGGAAAGATGGGAAATGAGGAGGACAATGGATGAACAAGTGGAGTGTTGCCATTGCAGACGATAACGAAAGAATGGTGGAGATTCTTGAGGAAATTCTGCACCAGGACGAAGAACTCCAAATTGTGGGCATTGCCAGAAACGGCGAAGAAGCATGTCAGATTATACGGGAAAAGGAACCGGATATTATTCTGATTGATATCATAATGCCCAAGCTGGACGGTCTGACAGTCATGGAAAAGATCGGACAGGACAGCCGCCTCCAGAAAAAACCGGAATTTGTGGTCATTTCTGCCATTGGACAGGAGAGAATTACGGAAGACGCTTTTTTGCTGGGCGCCAGCTACTATATCATGAAGCCCTTTGACCATGATATGCTGCTGAACCGGATTCAAAGCCTGAAGGCTGACCGGCAGAAACGGAGAACAGAAGTCTGCAAGGTTGCGCCGTATGAAACGAAGATGGCGTATATAGAACGGAATCTTGAGACAGATGTAACCAATATGATTCACGAGATTGGCGTCCCGGCCCATATTAAAGGTTATCAGTATCTGAGAGATGCAATTATGATGGCGGTAGAAGACATGAATATGCTGAATTCTATTACAAAGATTCTCTATCCTACGATAGCGAAGAACCATCAGACGACTCCAAGCCGGGTAGAACGGGCAATCCGGCATGCGATAGAGGTGGCGTGGAGCCGCGGCAAAATGGACACAATCGACGAGCTTTTTGGATATACGGTCAGCGTAGGAAAGGGGAAGCCTACTAATTCAGAATTTATTGCACTGATAGCAGACAAAATTCGTCTCGACTATAAAAAG
This sequence comes from Lachnospiraceae bacterium, assembly GCA_009774155.1. Lineage (GTDB taxonomy): Bacteria > Bacillota > Clostridia > Lachnospirales > Lachnospiraceae > Hominiventricola. Next base: position 2,143 of record VSNE01000322.1, on the reverse strand, counting down.
CATGCATAATTTATGAAAAATTCTTTTAAAGCCCCTCTGTTTGAGGTATAATCAAACATATACTATTTTACTAGCTGGAGGGGAAGCATGAGGAAGAGGGTTTTGTTTATTGCATCCGAGTGTGTGCCGTTTGTCAAGACAGGCGGGCTTGCGGATGTGGTGGGGTCATTACCAAAATATTTTGATCAGGAGGCATATGAGGTACGTGTGATTATACCAAATTACATGTGCATCAAAACAGAATGGAAAGAAAAGATGAACTTTGTGACAAGCTTCTATATGGATATGGCGTGGAGAAGCCAGTATGTCGGAATTCTGGAGCTGGAGTACGAAGGGATTCAGTACTATTTTATTGACAATGAATATTATTTTGCAGGAGACAGACCATACGGTTATATACATGAGGATATTGAAAAATTTGCTTTTTTTTCCAAGGCGGCGCTTTCTATTCTTCCAATTGTGGATTATAAGCCCGATATCGTACATTGTCATGACTGGCAGACCGGACTGGTGCCTGTCTATTTGAAGGATAGCTTTCATGAAGGAGAATTTTACGCAAATATAAAGTCCATGATGACAATTCACAATCTTAAGTTTCAGGGAAGCTGGAATATTCCGGCGGTACAGGATGCTACGGGTCTGAATATGTCCTATTTTACATCAGATAAGCTGGAAGCCTTCGGAGACGCCAATTATCTGAAGGGGGGCATTGTGTATGCGGATCTTATTACAACGGTCAGCCGTACATACGCGGAGGAAATTAAAACCCCGTTTTTTGGGGAACATTTAGACGGGCTGATGCGCGCCCGGTCGGAATTTCTGTATGGAATTGTCAATGGCCTGGATTACTACGAGTGGAATCCGGAAACTGATTCTATGATTTACAAAAATTATTCGGTGGATACTTTCCGAAAAGATAAAGTGAAAAATAAACTGGAGCTGCAGAAGGAGCTTGGCCTGGAGGCAGATAAGAAAAAGATGCTGATTGGCATTGTGTCCCGTCTGACCGATCAGAAGGGCTTTGATTTGATTGACTGTATTATGGATGAACTGTGTCAGGACGAGGTGCAGATTGTCGTTCTGGGAACGGGAGAAGGCCGCTATGAGAATATGTTCCGGCATTATGCATGGAAATACGGCGGAAAGGTAGCTGCATGCATTTACTATTCCGACGAACTGTCCCATAAAATTTATGCGGCCTGCGACGCGTTTCTGATGCCGTCTCTGTTTGAGCCATGCGGTCTGAGCCAGCTTATGAGTCTTCGGTATGGGACGCTGCCGATTGTGCGTGAGACAGGCGGTCTTAAAGATACGGTGGAGCCATATAATGAATTTAAAGAAACCGGCACAGGATTCAGTTTTACAAATTATAATGCGCATGAGATGCTTGGAGCTGTCCGATATGCAGAATCCATATATTATGATAAAAAACGTTCATGGAATAAAATGGCAGAAAGAGCTATGAATGCCGATTTTTCCTGGAAGAGTTCCGCAAAACAGTATGAGGAATTGTATGAAAAGATGATCCCGCAGGATTGATTTGGGAGAATAAATCCTCCTTATTTTCACATACTACATTTGTAAGTATGAAAAATAAGGAGGAATTTTTTATGTCAGATTTATCAGAGCTTGATGTTCAGAATCTTCGTCACCTGATTGGCGGAAGCGAGACCTGCCACGCCAAATTTACTGCTTATGCAGAGCAGTCCACAGATCCGCAGATTAAACAGTATTTTCAGCAGGCGGCGCAGTCTGCGAAGGAAAATAAGCAGCAGTTAATGGGATTTTTGAAATAGGAGGGACGAAAATGGACGAGAAGACGATGGTAAGCGATGCCCTGGTGGGAATTAACGGTGAGCTCAAGGCGTATGCAGGATATATTACACAAAGTGAAAATCCGCAGTTGAAACAGACCTTAAAGCAGATGAGAAACAAGGCGGAGACTGCCCAGGAGCAGCTCTATCAGCTGGCGCGGGAAAAATCCTATTATGTGCCGGCATCTAAGGCGACGCAGGAAGAGATCGCGCATGTGAAATCTCTGTTTAAACCAGAATCTATGCTGTAGGGAATGCAGGCGGGAAAGGGTATCCGGGAAACATCCGGATGCCCTTTTAAAATAAAATATTTGTGCAGAGAAATCCGG
>VSNE01000321.1 GCA_009774155.1 Lachnospiraceae bacterium | reverse complement strand
ACATCTCTATATATTTAAGAGCTTCGGAAAATATCCGGAGCTTTTCTTTATTCCTGCGGGATTTTTGACTATTTTTACCGTTTTTGCGGCAGACAAGAAAGATAATAACGAAGGTGTTTTCATGTACATAGCAGATTTACATATTCATTCCAGGTTTTCCCGCGCCACAAGTATAAGCTCTACGCCGGAATATCTGGACCTGTGGGCAAGACGCAAAGGAATTCATATCGTCGGAAGCGGCGATTTTACTCATCCCGGGTGGCGGGAGGAGCTAAGAGAAAAGCTGGAGCCTGCGGAGGAAGGGCTTTATGTATTAAAGAAGGAGTATCGGATAGAGGATGATACGGTGGCGGATACGATGTGCCCGCGCTTTGTCATTACCGGGGAGATCAGCTCCATCTATAAAAAGAACGGAAAGGTCCGGAAGGTGCACAGCCTGATTCTGCTGCCCGGTCTGGAGGCCGCAGAGGTCATATCCTGTAAGCTGGAGTCCATCGGAAATATCCGTTCAGACGGGAGACCGATTCTTGGGCTGGACTGCCGTGACCTGCTGGAAATTTTACTGGAGCTGTGTCCGGAGTCCGTGTATGTTCCTGCACATATATGGACTCCGCATTTTTCTCTCTTTGGGGCATTTTCCGGGTTTGATTCCGTGGAAGAATGCTATGAAGATCTGTCCCCTTATATTCATGCCCTGGAGACCGGGCTCTCTTCCGATCCTCCTATGAACTGGAGAGTCTCTGCTCTGGATCGGTTTCAGCTTATTTCCAATTCGGATGCGCATTCCCCTGCCAGGCTGGGACGGGAGGCAAATCTTCTGGATATAGAGCTGTCCTATGAGGGACTGCGGCAGGCGGTTCAGGGCGGAAGGGGACTCTGCGGGACGATTGAATTTTTCCCGGAGGAAGGGAAGTATCACTATGACGGACACCGGAAATGCAGTCTTTGCCTGAAGCCGGCGGACACCGAGGCGCACGGCGGAATCTGCCCGGTATGCGGACGGAAGCTGACGATTGGCGTTTCTCACCGCATTGAGCAGCTTGCGGACAGGGAGGAAGGGTATCAGAGAGTAAATGCGGCTCCCTTTGAAAGTCTGGTTCCCCTGCCGGAGGTCATAGGCGCATCCACAGGCCGATCCGCATCAGGAACGAGGGTTCAGAGAGAATATATGAATATGCTGCAAAAGCTGGGGCCGGAATTTGAAATACTGAGGAATCTGCCCCTGGATGAGATACGAAATGTTTCAGGGAATCTGATTGCGGAAGGGATCGGAAGGCTGAGAAGGGGAGAGGTGACGAGAATTCCGGGATTTGACGGGGAATATGGAGTGATACGCCTGTTTGCCGGAGGCGAGCCGGAGCGGCTTTACGGACAAATGAGTCTGTTTGATTCTCTGACGGACGGCATCGGCGGTGCGGGAGAAAAGGGCCGGGGGCCGCAAAAGGAGGAGACGGAAAAACCGGCGATATCGGCAGAGGGGCGGAAGGTTCAGAACAGGAGCGCGCCGGAAAATAAAAGCCTGTCCGAAAAGACTGCCGCAAAGGCTCCGATGCTTCCGGCCGGTATTCTCAACGAACGTCAGCTTCAGGCAGTGGAAGCGGCAGACCGGGTAACAGCGGTAACGGCAGGGCCGGGGACCGGAAAGACCCGGACGCTGGTTTCTCATATTCTCAGCCTGCTAAAGACAAGGAGGGTAAAGCCGTCCCGGATAACGGCGGTCACCTTTACCAATCAGGCGGCAAAGGAAATGCGGGAACGTATCCAAAAGGAGATGGGGAAGGCAGGAGCCGCCAGAGAGCTTCAGATCGGAACCTTCCATTCTGTCGCGCTGAAATATTTAAAAGGGCATGGAATGGAATTTTCACTTGCCGGGGATATGGAGACAAGAGACATTGCCGGACGGGTGACGGAAGAATTTCATTTGAATATAAAAACCAGACAGTTTCTTACTATGGTATCTCATTACAAAACAGGGCTGAAGCAGGAGGCGTCTGAATATGAGCCTGCATTTAAAGCATATCAGAAATATCTGAAAGATATGAATGCAATGGATTTTGATGATCTGCTTTTAGAGGCTCTCAGGCTCGCCGAGGCCGGGGCGGATTCGGATGCGGGGGCATTTTCCTATCTTATGGTAGATGAATTTCAGGATATCAGTCCGCTTCAGTACCGGCTGATTCAGGCATGGAATCGGAACGGGAGGGAGCTTTTTGTGATCGGAGATCCGGATCAGGCCATCTATGGATTCCGGGGAGCGGACGCGGGATGCTTTGACAGGCTTTCAGAAGATTTTTTACAGGTGCGCAGGATTACTCTTACGGAAAATTACCGCTCTGCCTCGCGGATTCTTTCTCTGGCTTCAAAAGTAATCGCCGGGAATCCGGGAGACAGGAGAAAACTGCGTCCTACGCTTCCAAAGGGGGTTCCCGTAAGGCTTTTTGCGGCGGACAGCGAGCTGTCGGAGGCAGTCAGCGCAGCAAAAGAGATTAACCGGCTGGCCGGAGGAATCGGTATGCTGGAGGCTCAGGAAATATTTATGAAAGAAGAGGGAAGGGCGAGAAGCTTTGACGATATCGCGGTCTTGTACCGGACCCACAGACAGGCAGAGCTTCTGGAGCTGTGTCTGAAAAAAGAGGGAATTCCTTATGTGGTGGCAGGAAGGGATACTTTTCTTACGGAGCCCGAGGTTCGGGGAACTGTCTGCTTCTTTAAAAGCATTCAGAATCCGGACAGTCTGCTGTCCGGACAGACGGCCTTAAGGCTTCTCTGGAATCTGGAGGAAGGCAGCATGGCGGAAATGATTTACAGAAATATGGCAGAAAAATATACGCCGTTTCTGAAAAAGAAAAAGCCCGGGAAAATACTGGAGGAATGGATGGAGGATCTGGCCCTGAAGGAGAGCGCCGCCATGCAGAAGCTCTGCGGGATGGCTGTTTTTTACCGGACTATGGGAGCATTTACAGAGGCGCTGGATCTGGGAATTGAAAGCGACCTGAAACGGGCGGGCGCAAAGCAGTATACGTCGGGGGCGGTAACCTTGATGACCCTCCACGGCTCCAAGGGGCTGGAATTTCCCGCAGTTATTATCTGCGGAGTCAGAAAGGGCGTCCTTCCTTTGGAGAATGAAAGTCATCCTGCGGATATGGAAGAGGAACGGCGTCTTTTCTATGTGGGAATCACCAGGGCCAAAGAGGAGCTGATT
>VSNE01000320.1 GCA_009774155.1 Lachnospiraceae bacterium | reverse complement strand
ATACGGCAGAGAAGATCGTACATCCGTTTCTTCTCTGCCGTACACGCAGACTTCTTATTCTATATTGGCATGACGTCTGCGCATTTCCTCTGAGGTAAGCTCAAGCTCTTCCATGAGCTTTACCGACATAATGTCACAGATAAGCTGGGCTGTCTGTTCAAACAGCGAGCCCATTGGCTGTATAGAACCCTTCTGCCGGCCTGACTGGTCCTTATCCGGCGCATGAACCAGAATCAGAGCATCGGCAAGCCCTGCCACGGGGGAATCTCCTCTGCCCGTAATCAGTATCACCTTACCCCCATAGGCTTTTGCCTGTTCCGCATGATGCAGCAAGGTGGGAGAGGAACCTGATGCGGTGCACAGCAGCAGCAGATCACCCTTTTCAAAGGCAGGCGCTGTCGCTTCCCCGACCAGCGCGCTTTCCTTCCCCATTTGTCCAAGGCGCATGGCAAATCCGCTTACAACGAGCCCGCTGCGCCCTAATCCGTCGCAGAACACATGATCTGCATCTATAATCTCTTTCACCGCCGTCTGCAGTTCATTCAAATCCAGAGCTGCTACAGCGACGTTTATTTCTTCTATAATCAAGTCCCTGAATTTTTCCATTGTCTCCATCATGAAGGAAGCCTCCAAAACAGTTCTTTATTCTGGCTGTACATTTCTTTATACACTTCATAATATTCCTGATATATTTTACAGTTTTCCGGAATCGGTTCAATGATCTCATCCTTAAGCCGGACGGTTTTTTCGCATGCTTCTTCAAAAGACCGGAAATATCCCGTTCCTACAGCCGCTGTTATGGCCGCTCCGATGCACGCCTGTTCCGCGCTTTCCGTTGTATATAAAGCCTTTTCAAAAACGTCCGCCTGTATTTGCAGAAAAAGCCTTCCCCTTGCGCCGCCTCCGGATGCAATCATCGTACCAGGGTCCTTTTTCGTCAGTATTTTCAGTAATTCCAGATCACTCTTTAAGCTGTACACGACTCCTTCCATAGTACTCCGCACCAGATGATTTCTCCCGTGGTCAAGACTCAGCCCCAGATAGATGCCTTTGGAAAGAGGATCGTTCTGCGGACATCTGCTTCCGCTTAAGTAAGGAAGAAAAATTACCCCATTGCTTCCCGGACGGACCTGTTCCGCCATATGGTTCAGTTCTTCAAAGGTATCCACCCGGAGAATCCCCTGCATCCATTTCATGGCAGAACCGCCGCACATCCCCACCGCCATCAGCATCCACAGCTCCTCCTTTACACAGCAGAAGGTATTGGTTCTGAACTGCTCGTCAAATACCGGGCGTTTTGTGACACAGGTGATCTGGCACGCAGTTCCGATATTAGATACCCAGGGCCTGTCCTCCGCAATCAGACCGGTTCCAATCTCATGCATTAATGTATCCCCGCCTCCATATATAACCGGAGTTCCTTCTCTTAGTCCGGTGGCCCGGGCACATTCCTTTGTAATCTCCCCCGCGGTTTCCTTTGATTCATGGCACTCCGGGAACAAATCCTTTCTCAGCCCCAGACGTTCAATCACGGCCCACGGCCAGCATTTGTTTGCGGTATCAAAAATGACGGTGCCGGATGCATCCGACATATCTGTTCCCGGGACACCGCACATTTTATAACGGATATAATCTTTGGGAAGCAGAAAAAGGGCCGACCGGTCATAAACCTTTGGGGCATGCTCCTTAACCCACATCAAAGACATAATCAGGTAGCCCGGACTGAGCTGGTTCAATGTGATATGATGAAATTGTTCGGGCGGAACAAGTTTGTAGATTTTCCGGCGCTGATCAACCGAGCGATGATCCTGCCAGATAATCATGTTGCAGACCGGCTTTATGTTCCGGTCAACCAGAAGCAGGCCATGCATCTGACCCGAATAGCTGATTCCTTTTAAATTCCGCACCGCCTCCGGATATTGTCCGGAAAGCTTTTGAAGCACGCTTTTTGTCGCCTCCCATATTTCCTCCGGATCTTGCTCCGCATAATTCAGCTGCGGCTGCAGTACATCATATTTTTTTGATGCAGAGCAAATCTCCGCTCCGTTCTCGTCCATAACCAGCGCCTTCACACTGGAGGTACCCACATCAATCCCCATAAAATAAGCCATAACCATTCCCCTTTTTATGCTCCGTACTGATGAATTTTATCCCTGATTTTCCTGGCCGCCAGGACGGGGTCCGGCTGTCCGAGAATCCCTCCTCCGACGATCACGACATCCGGGGCAAGCGCAGCATATTTCTCCACTGTATCAATATTGATTCCGCCTGCGACCGATATCCTGCTTTGTTTTACGCATGCTTTGATTTCTTTTAAATCATCCAGCGGAGTCCTTCCTTTTGCCTGCTGATCGACTCCCGTATGTACAGAAATATAATCAGCTCCCATCTCCTCAATCCTGCCGATTCGTTTTGCCAGATCAGAAATGCAGATGGTATCCACCGACACCTCTCTGTTGTATTTTCCCGCTTCCTCCACACATGCCCGGATCGTTGCATCATCCGTAACGCCAAGGACGCTGATGCAGTCGGCCCCCGCTTCAAACTGTTCTCTGCTTTCATACGCTCCTGCATCCATAATTTTCCCATCGCATAAAATATAAAGCTTAGGAAACTCCTCTCTGATTCTGCGGACAGCCTCAAGACCCGAGCGGTACAAAAGCGGAGTTCCCACTTCTGCAATATCAATATAGGGAGAAACCTCCCTCAGAAGAACCAGAGCCTCATTAAGAGAAAGTGTATCGATTGCAAGCTGTAATTTTGTCATTTTATGCTTCCCCTTCTTCATCCTCAAAATATCCCATGCTCCACGCAACATATTCCGGCTTTTCTCTCCCCAGAATCCTCTCTTCATGTTCCTTAAACATCTGAAGATTTTCCACCGATGACTGCCGGGCAAAGCTGAACGGCGTATCCAGAAATGCGTCGATCACCATTTTGGCATACTCAAAAGGAAGAACTCTGCTGCCAATGCAGAGAATCTGTGCATTCAGGCTTTGACGCGCTCTCTGCGCCGTATAGCAGTCCGAGGCATGGGCTGCCCGGATACCCCAATATTTATTCGCCATTGTACTAAAGCCCAGTCCCGTTCCGCATATATACAGTCCAAGCCTGCATTCATCTCTCTGAATCCCTGCGCACATTTCCTCCGCCACCCGGATTCCTGCCAGATAGCCGTCCTCTGCGTTTTTCACAGGGTCAATCACC
>VSNE01000032.1 GCA_009774155.1 Lachnospiraceae bacterium | reverse complement strand
TATAATCCTCATATAGAAAAAAACAGTTTTTAATACATTAATAGCTGAAAAATATCCGTTTTTTCATAATGCTGTCCGTATACAGCGGTATGATTATTTTGGAACTTCAACATCATGGCATCCCCTTTTGGAATTTATATGGTTTACAAACAGGATAGCATATTTTGTTGAAGTTTCTTTATTTTTCTGTCGCAACAGGCCAGTATTACAAAAACGCAAGGGGAATAGATATGAAAAATGTACAGAGGATTGAATTTCATGCCGGAAGCAAGGAAGAATTATTTTCCGGTTTTTCCGGCGACTTTCCCTATATTGCTTCGAGAGCAGAGCTTGACAAGTATATAGGGCGTTTTGTGCCGTGGCATTGGCATAAGGCGGTAGAGCTTTTTTACATGGAAAGCGGCAGCCTTGAATACTACACACCCGGAGGAAAAATATTGTTTCCTGCCGGAAGCGGCGGCATGGTAAATTCAAATGTACTTCATATGACAAAAGCAATTTCACGAACAGAGAAAAACAGCCAGATTCTTCATATTTTTGATCCTTCCCTGCTTGCAGGAGAACAGGGCGGCAGAATCGAGAAGAAATATATCACCCCTGTTGCGGCTGATCCGCAGATTGAGATCATCCCCCTTTTCCCGGACAACGCGGCACAGAAAAAGGTTTTGGAGCTTATCCTTGACGCGTTTCATTTTTCAGGCAGTGAATTTGGATATGAAATGAAGCTGCGGGAGGCCCTGTCGGAAATATGGTTAATGCTTTTTGAACTATCCCGCCCTATGCGGGAGAAAAACGGAGAACACAGCAGAAGCAACGATAAAATAAAGCTGATGATGATATACATTCATGAGCATTATCCGGAAAAAATCTCTGTCCCGGAGCTTGCCGCAGCGGCATACTTAAGCGAACGGGAATGTTTCAGAGTGTTCCGCGACTGTCTGCATATGACGCCTGCGGAATACATAAAAGGTTACCGTCTGCAGATGGCCTGTCAGATGCTGGCAGGAGGGCAGGAGCCTGTTACGGTTATCAGCCATGCCTGCGGTTTGGGGAGCAGCAGCTATTTTGGAAAGGTTTTCCGGGAATATGCACGCTGTACACCGTCAGAATATCGGCGGAAATGGCAGAATTGTGATATATAAAGGCAGAAATGAAATATTTTTTCCATGCGGACCGCATTATAATGATACCTGTAAAGTCAATCATCCATTTACAGGAGGAGGGTTCAAGATGGTAAAACTGAATATTCTGAACTTGGAAAAATTTTTGAATACGGTCAATGCCTGTACCGGCAAGGTGCATATGATCTGCCCGGACGGTAAAAAAGTAAACATCAACGGAGAAGAAAAGGTACAGGACAGCCTGCGGCAGCAGTACTGCCGGAATAAACATTGTCTGCGGCTTATTCTGGAAATTCCGGGTCCAAAGGACTATATGAGCATTGTTTCGTATTACGCCGGGGACTGCTGATTTACCTGCAAATATTTCATCATAAAGGGGACTGGAGGCGGATAAACCGCCCCGGCCCGCCAGTTATGCTGCGGCGGGAAATCCACACAGAGCGATATATTCTTTTAATACAGACAAGGAAAGGCGGCAATATGAAATATAGGCATATCGTTTTTGACATTGACGGTACTCTGATTGATACGGAATATGCGGTTTTACGTTCATTGCAGGAAACCGTGAGGGTATTGTCCGGGAGAGAGATCCCATACTCTGAATTGACCTTTGCGCTGGGAATCACCGGGGCGGACGCTTTGAAAAAACTTGATATCAAAAACATTTCCTATGCGGCAGAATTATGGAATAAAAATATGCGTAAATATGCAGATACCGTTAAGGTATTTGACGGAATAACCGAATTATTAAAAAACCTTCTAAGGCTGGATTGCAAAATGGGAATCGTCACGTCAAAGACAAGAGAAGAGTTTAAACAGGACTTTTCCCATTTTAATATCAGCCATTATTTTAAAACAATTGTCTGCGCGGACGATACCCAAAGACATAAGCCCAATGCAGCGCCGCTTTTGAAATATTTGGAAATATCAAAAGCGGACTGCAGACAAACACTCTGCATTGGTGACAGCAAATATGACAGCATGTGCGCAGAAAACGCCGGAATTGATTTTGCTCTGGCCGTATGGGGCAGCCGTCAGACATCCATAAAGGCAGATTACTTTCTTAAAAATCCTATGGATCTGCTGTCGTTACAGTAACTGTAGGTTAGTTGTTTTCTGTTTCTTTTTTCCGTCTTATTGCCCAAAATACGCCAATGCCAAGGAAAATTATCAACACACCGGCCGCCGCAATCCTCCATGGTCTCCATGCCTGCCCCGTCTGCGGGTTTTCCTCTGCCGCCCCGGTGTTGTTTTCATCCTGGGCTTCCGGCTGCGCAGGCTCTGCAGCGCCGCCGTTTTCTTCTGCCTCCCCATCTATCACAATGGCATAATCTGACGCATGAGTGAACGCAAGCTCTGCCGTTCCGTCCTCTGCCACTCCGTCTTTACAGATAAACGCAAGCTCCCCTGTACTTTCATTGTAATAATACAGGCTTGCGGTAAGCCCCCCATTCTCTTTTCCCAGGTTTATGAAAAGGACTGCGGTAAAGCCGAACTCCCCTTCATAGGCAAGGCTGATCTGAATGCTGCGACCCTCCCCGGCCACATTGTTTATGATGTCAACCGGTATCATATCTGTTCCGGTCTGTACGGAGAAATCAATGTCGCCCGCCTTATCCGTTGTGATGCTCTTTCCGTCCACGCTCCAAAGGATGCCGTCTCCCATGTCAAAAGTGACGGTAATGTCCCTTCCCCTGGCGCTGTCAAAGATATCCCCCGGAACCACGGTGCTTCCGTTCATATCCACGTTGATGGCGCTGCCTTCTTCCGCCTTTGCTTCCTCGGCCCGGATCACATCCCATCCAATCTTGCCGTCTGCACCCTTGATGAACGGCTGCTTTGTTTCCTGCGCGGAAGCGTCTGTTTTGCTTCCCGGATTCACCGGCGTGATTCCCGGTTCCGGTCCTCCCTGCGCAGCTTTGTTCCCCGGATCGGTGCCGGCATCTGCGGGCGGGATCGCGGGTACCTGCAAAACGGTGCTGCCGCCGCCCGGATCACTGCCGTCATTACCACCGCCGGAATTTCCGCCGCCGCCGTTTCCGCCTGAACCGCCGCCGCTTTTCTTTGTATAGGTCTCCGACGCCTCGGCGCTGTCCGTAAACCCGTCCTTTATGGCTATGGCTTTTACCGTTGCCGGCGCTGTTACCGAAAACGCCCCTGTATAGAGTGCAGAACTGCGGCGGGGCGTACTGCCGTCTGTTGTGTAATAAATTTCCGCATCCGGTGACGCGCAGGTGATGGTCACGCTGACGCTGCCTGAGTAGCTTCCCCCTGCCGGGGAGATCACAGGTGTCTTTACCCTGAACTTCGGCATTGTTTCTTTTGCGGACACTGCGCTGCTGGCATTATAATCATTGTTTTCCTTATACCGCTTATAACCGGTCACTGTCTCACCGGCTTTTACGCCAGTCTTTACATTGACGTCCGACCATGTTACGCCGTCAAAGCCGTACTCGCAGCCCTCTTCGGGCGGTATGGCGACGGTATAGTCCGTCTCCTTGTTTGCCGTGACCAGAAGCGTAAATGCCGGCGGCGCTTCCCTGTCCTTTTTGGCAAGGTCTGCGGTCACGGTCTGTGCCGGCGACGGGTTATGGGTTGCCGTTTCTTTCAGCCGGATGGCAAGCACCACTGTCTGGGAAGTGGTAAAGCCTCCCTTTTCGTTGCTGTCCGTCCATGTCTGCCCACCGTCAAAACTGTACTCCGCCCCGTTTACCGGGGTGATGGTAACCTTTACATCCGCTTTATTTGTACGGTCTGCTTTATAGGTGAGCGCCGGAGCGGGCGGAGTAAGCTTCGGAAAATCCACGGTAAGGCTTTTTTCCTGCCCTTCCTCATAATTTTTATCCTCCGGCATCTTTGCGTAAAATATGACTCTCGTTCCCGGCGTTATGTCCTTAAATACATTTCCGTCTGTCCATACGCCGCCCCCCATTCGGTAGACCGCGCCTTCTGCGGGCGTTACCGTATAAGTATATGTTTTCCCGTCATCGGTATGGCTTCCCGTCAGGTCAGGCACTTCGCGTCCGGGCGCTTTTTCTATGGTGAAATATTTTGTCACCGAACCGGTATAGTTCCCTTTCCCGGTAATGGTTACTGACGCTGTGTTTATTCCTGCGTTCTTATTATTACTGTAAGATACGGTAAAGTCATTTCCGGTAAGGACTGCCCCGCTGTCAGAAATAGAAATACCCGTTGACGGGGTTCCGGCGGATACCGTCAACGGCGGTTTTATCTCCGCGCCGTTATCATATATATAGGCTCCCGCCACCTCCGAGACTGTGACTCCGGACGCATTCAGACTCCTGCGCCCCACTGTCGGGGTGATTTTCACGGATACGCTGTCATAGCTGTCAGTGTCCGGTGTAAAAATGACTGTCACTTTATCCGCTGTCCCGGCAGACGGCTTTTTGTCTTTATCTGTACTGCTGACGGCCCACGTGCCTGTTACAGCCGTTCTCCCATTCTCCGCCGTGCCGTCTGTCACTGTCATTTCCCCTATGCTCTGCCCGTAGGTTCCCGACACTGCCGGGGCTTTCGTGACGACAGGCCGGGTTTTCTTCGTGGTAAAATCCGCCTGCGCCACGTTCCCTATGTTTCCTGCAGGCTTTCCCGCTTCTGAGCTTGTAATATCCAAGGCCTTGTCAACCACGGTTACATAGACGGTGTACGCCGTGTTTGATTTCAGGTTTTCGGCTTCCGCGGATACGCTTCCGGCCGGCATACCCTCTGATACCGCGCCCATGCCGCAGGAAACTGTACCGGCAACGGCATTTCCTGTTTTCCCCTCCGGCAGCGTCCCGCCGCAGGTCACGATGATGTCTTCGGCTGACGAGGGGGCGGCGCTGTCCTTCGGAAGAACCGCATAATAATAGTCCGCCGCCTCGCTTACCGTAAAGGTAAAGCCTGCCGTCACGTCTTTTCTCGTATCCTCCGGTACGGAAAGGCTCCCCACCGCAGGCGGCGTGCTGTCTAAAAGGATACCTTCCGTGCTGATGTATGCCACGTTTCCCGCTTTGTCCGTCAGTCTGGCGTAGACCACATACTGGCCCGCATTTGCAGATACGGTAGGTTTGCCGCTGTCGTCATATTCCGTCCAGTTCAGTCCCGCCGCTGCCAGCGCGCCTGCATCGGTATACTGATCGGCTCCTGTCACGACGGCATATTCGATTTTTCCAATCCCGCTCCCGTCTGTATCTTCCGCTTTTACGGTCACGGTATATTCTTTTGCCGCGTAATGCCCGAAACTCATAAAATGCAGGTTTTTCTGCCACCATTTTGCCCCTGCGGCAATCTTCCCCGCAGGCGCTGTCAGATCGAAGCGCACATTTACCGCCACGCTGTCCGAGATATGTCCGGCCGCATCCTTAAAGCGCAGAAAACAGGCCCTCCCCATCCCCTCTTCAGCCCGTATGGTGAAAGATTCTTTATATTGACCGTACACGGAATCGGAGACCGTATAACCGGCTCCCGCGGAAACAGACACATTCTCTTTGTACCAGTCTTTCTTTTCCCCGCCGTTATAAAGGATGGCCGGTGATGGCATATAGGAGACGGTAAATCTGCCCGCGTTTATCTCTGCGGCCTTATAATTCTGTCCTTCCGAAATGACCGCATAAACACGGTAAGCGCCCGGCTCTTTTGCCTCTGCCATCAGTTCGCCGCTGTTGTCTTTTCTGTATTTTACAGTAATTGTCCCAATGCCTGTCAGACCATCTGCAGTCACAACTGCCGTTTTGGCTTGCCCGGTATAGATCAGGTCATCCGGCGCTGTATATGACAGCTTATCTGCGGGCACATCTGCTTTATAAATCGTGTATCCCTTCGTGGCCTCCCCGGTGTAATTGCCCTTGCCGGCGACAGTGATCTGAACCGTCCCGGCGTTGGTGAAGTTCCCGGAGTCATAAGTAATTTCGTAATCCGTTCCCTCTGTCAGCGTCTTTCCCCCATGCCGAACAGTGACGGCGGGCTTATGCTCCGCGCCGTCATAGACGGTGCCCGCGGACAGCGTTACCATATCCCCGGTCAGCGCGGCAGGCCGGACGGTAAAGGAGACTTTACACCTTGCACCCCCGCTCACCCCTGCCGGGTTCACTGTAATTGTCAGGTTATGTTCCCCTATGGCCAGATCCGGCAGAAGGTACGGCCCGTTATACTCATTTTCTTGTCCGTTATCCAGGATAATTGTCAGTTCTCCCGGCTTCAGCCAGTCACCTGTCAAGGTCACCTTCTGACCCGCCGTTGCGCTGTAGGTCAGATTTTCGGGGACAGCGAGGGTAATAATGCCTAAATCCTCTGCATACCCGCAGGTTTCACACCCGTCACTCACAGTTATGACATTACCGCTCAGGGCGGCAAGACATTTGCTTGTATGCGCTCCGGTCTTTTTGCCGCCGCAGAGCTTACAGATCTGCCAGTGGTCGGTTTCGTTGTGCTGGTATTCACCGCGGACGCAGGCCTCTGCCTCCGTACGGCCGCAGGCAAGGCAGGTCTTGCTGTGGGTTTCGGTATTATCAATCGGTATATATTCACAAATACCCTCGCCGGCGTGATCGCACGCCCCCACCGTCACTGTGCCGGCCAGCGCCTTTTCACTCAGCCTGCCCGTAATGGGCGCAGTACCGGCGCCGTCAAAATAAGCGTACCGGGTGGTGTCCGTATGAGCCAGCAGATCGCCGAGTCTGAGGTCAGAGTTGTCCGTTACTATAATCGCCCCGGCGGTCCCGGAGTATTCCCCGGCGGAGAGCTGAACGGACTGTGCCATGTTGACGGCCAATCCATAACCGCCGCCCGTATTCTGTATGACCACATTTTCGCCGGTAACAGACAGAGTCACATTCTCGGAAATGACATATACACCGGCATAGTTCTCTCCATTACCGATAAAGGTTCCGCCCTTCAGCGTTACGTTTCCTATTGTCCCAAGAGCATGAGATTGCTCAGAAATGATCCTGCTTCCGCCCTCACCTTGAATGGTCACAATAATGCTGGCATCGTAAACAAGGACACATGCACCGCTACCGGTGTTTCGGATGGTATGCCCGTTCAGGTTCAGAGTGCAGCTAATGTAAATAAAAAGGGTGGATGTCCGCTCCACATCCGCCAGCAGCGTGACAGTCACGCCGGAGTTGCCGCTGTTCCTCGCAAACAGGGCGTCCAAGTCATCCGCGCCCGCATAGGCGGCCGCGCCGCCGTCCTTTTCCACCTTCACCACAGCCCCTTCAGGGATTTCATCTGCCGGAACAGGCGTTTTCGCTGAATCCAGTATGGCCTGCAGCTCATAACAGAGCGGCAAGTCCACCTGCTCCTGTTCGTCCTCGGTCAGCTCCGCAAACAGGGCAAGGATTTCGTCAAGCTGCGCCCGCACCTCGTCCGCATTGTCCTCTGTGATATTCTCCGCATCCGGCAGGGCGGCAATTAAGTCCTCAATGGGGCAGATACGGCAGTCATAGGTACACGGGCTGCCTTCTCCGTCCTCTGACGCGGGCCGGTAGCCGCAGGTCTCATCATGCTCCTGATGGTGCCTGCAGATGCCGGCATCTTCCGGCCGTTCCGTGTTCTCTTCCGCAGCCTTCCCTTTACAGTCTGACAGGCCGGCATCCTCCGCGCCGCACACGGGGCAGTCCATATTGACGGCGCCCTCTTTGCAGAGTTCTTCGCAGACACATTTTTCCGTTTCCTCCTGCCGGCTGACGGGGTCTTCTATTTTATCCCCGTTTTCCGTTACCGGCGTTTCGGAATCGTTATCTTTTATATCATCTTCCGGTATTTCGCCGCTGCATATTCCGCACACAAAAGTACAGGGACTTCCCGGTATTTCCTCCAGATAGCCGCAGTCCCCGTCATGCTCATGGCGGCAGTCCAGTTCCTTTGTGACGCAGCCGCTGTCCTCACTGCATAAATGGCTGCACTCCGTGGGCTGTTTTTCTTCTGCATCTGAAGATAATCCGTTATCCTCGGATGCTTTGTCCTCCGGATAACAGCTTGCCCCGTGTTCATGGATACAGTTCTCTGCCGTCCTGTAACAGTCCTCCGTATGCTTATGGGTACACTTTTGCCCCGGCTCCGCTTCCTGATAGCCGCATTCCGGCGTATGTGAGCGGTGATGAGGACAGGAACCTGGCGCTGATTCTTCAGCCAGCGCCCATGCAGGGTATAAGCTCAGGCATAGAACCAGCGCCATGACAGCGCTCAAAATCCTTTGTTTCATAAAAATGTATTACCTCCTGTTTCGCATAAAGTAGACTCAAAACCACTTGCTTTTTTTATGCATTTTTTCAATTATTTCCGCTATTTTACCTGAATTTCGGTTCTGAATGCCGTGGTTTTAAGTCTACTTTTAACCACTTGCCAAAAATTTTCTTTGCCTCAGTTTTGTTCTCAGTCCGCCCTGCCAAAACGCGTCCTTCCGGCGGAGCAAAGGACCCTGCGGGCCTGAAAATCTCCCGTACATGTCTGTTTAGTCTATTTTATGAGTTTTTATCCGTTTTTCCAGTACCAAAAATGTACGGCTCCGTTCAAAACTCGTACTTGACAAATTGTGGTTTTAGTGCATAAAAAATCTGCATCCTGCCTGGCCGGCTGTGATGCAGATTTCTCTTTATGGCTTAATCTTCATAGATGCAGGAGCTCTTTTGGGACAAGGTCGTCCCCCATATTTTCACATGGATGTGGGGACCTAACGCAAGATCCTTTTTATCCAGGGATGTCCTCCACGGCTCCCATACCAGGCCGGTGGTGCCCTCCGCTTTTACGTTGATCCTCCGTACATTCCCCCCAAGCGCTATCCTGGTGTCAAACGATGCAGTCTTATGCTTGCCGTTCTCAGGCCATTCCCTGGTAGCTGTTTTCTCTTTTCCGTCCTCATCATATCCGGTTATTTCCTGCCAGGACACGGTAAACTTTGCCACATATGCGCCCTGATGCTCCAGTTCCAGCTCCCCGGAGGAAAACCTTTCGATCTTCTCATCCACATACTGCGTAGTGCCGTTGATAACGGCCGGCTGGTTCTCTTTCAGGAATGCCACCCGGTAATTCAGGGGGACGCCCGGATTTTCTTTGCTGAACTGGGTATCGGAGAAAATGACGCCGTTCACCTTCTTGGTATTGTCTTCATTCATATCAAATCCGCTGAAGGTCTCCGGGACGCTCCCGCCCATGATGACATAGCTGAATCTGGTGTTTTTATAGACATCCGAATACTTATCGTTTTTCTCCGGCCCTACATCCACGCCCTCGATGCTGACGGCGGCATTGATGGCTTCCTCAAAGAGATGTTCCTCGCAGTCTGACTCAAAATTGATATAGATCTCCCTGCCGTAAACCACGCTCCCCACATAGGCGGGCGGATTATCATTGTTTACCCCAAGGTTTACCAGATCATTCCAGGTGGTGTCATAGCTGAATGCGTCAGCGGGTTCAGCATAAGACTGCACCGACGCGGTATAATAAATCTGCTTGTAGCTTACCAGATAATTGCTTTTCTTTTTCCCCGTGGTTCCGTTGATATCCGCCCCCAGACCGATCCCCAGGGCATCTTCGAGAAATCCCACATCGCAGCCGAACTTGAGCTGCATCTCCTTTTCATCGTGGAGCAGGGATGAGGTGTATGTCATGATGGCAGGCGCATTGTAATCTTTTGAATAGTTGTCCAGCCATGTGTTCAGTATCTGGTTCAGCGCGCTCTTGACATTTGCGTAGGTCATGCTGCTGAGGCCAACGGAGCCGTCCTGTGTCAGACCGGGCAGGTCTACAGACAGGACATTACGCCCAGGCTGTGCGCCGAGGGCCTGGGGTTTTCCGTCCACCAGATAGGAATTGGCAAGCAGCAGTGCGCCCGGATAAGTCAGTGCGTTGTTGCTGCATGGTACGGCAAGATCGATGGCCTTCTGTATATTATATACCTCTCTGGTGACCACAATGTATTCGGAATCCTTCATCTGTCCTTCCTTGGGTCTGACATTGGATACCATGTTTCCCTCAAATGCCAGGATCTGCTTGGGATCATATTTCAGAGCCGCAATCTGGCTGTTGATTGTTTCTGCATTTTTGTTCATAATATTATACCCTCCTTCAAATTTTTTCGTGGGCCTCCAGCGGGTGCCGGGCGAGATAGTTATGTATATTAGTCACTACATTGGATAATGCGACAGCAAAAGTCGCCTCATGCCCCGTCTTCATATAGAAAGAATTTCCCATTGTGTTATGCCCGGTGCAAATAGGAACTATATACACTATTTCCCCTGGATAAGGTTGTCTGGCGATCCTTCCTAAAATTATATGTCCGCCATTCAGCTCTCCATAAGTTGCACCCTCTACATGTAGTACTATATTATTACCGTAGTTATTATACTTCATGCCGTCTGTGCAGCACCATGATGGCGGATAGCTGTAATGTGTCGCTATATATATACATTTCCAAAATGCTATCCAGCTGGTGTTGATATCTCCGGGTTTGGGATCATTTGAAGTACCTACTACATTTGCAAATTCCGTTCCTGGAGCAAGTTCTATATTTCCCTTGTATGTCGACTCCAACGGCACTACGATACAGTCATCTCCATATTCGCCCCCTTTCTCATAAATATTGTGCAATACCCATTGATCATCTTTCTTTTTGTATACAAGGCGGAACCGTTCCCTGTCCTCATCGGACAGTTTCAGCTTTTTCCCTTCTTCTGTAAAAGGCAGGTCTTTCAAGTAATACGCCATATCTCTACCTCCGACTTATTTTTGGTTCCCATGTTCACCGTACCTATACTCTACCACCTGCCGCGGCTCCTGTCTTTGACAGGAGCCGTGGGACTTAATAGCCCCACGGCTCCTGTCAAGCCTGTTTTTTTAATTTAATCTTTTTTGCGGCAGGAGGTCATAACCCGTTCAAAACTCGTACTTGACAAATTGACATTCCTGTGATTTTACCCTATACTGTTCACAAACAGGGAGGAATTTCGTATGGAGGAATTACAGCTCGCGCTCTGCGAGGACGATAGAGAAGAGCTGGAACGGCTGACACGTCTGGCCCGGACAGGACCGGTACCGGTCCGTGTCACTGCCTTTGGCAGCGGGGAGGAGTTCCTTAAGAATTACCGGCCGGGACAGTTTGATATGGTATTTATGGATATCTATATGGATGGGATCTCCGGCGTGGAGACAGTGAGGCTGCTGCGGGAGCAGGAGCCTGAGCTGCCGGTGGCCTTTGTCACCTCCAGCCAGGATCATGCCCTGGACGGTTACCGTCTGAAGGTGGCAAAATATATCGAGAAGCCCGTGACGCAGGAAGACATGAACGGCGCCGTCGCCCTTGCGGCGCAGTGGCAGGCGCAGGCGGCCGTGGAAGTGGTTCTGCAGGGGAAAAAGCTGTTACTGCCTGTCAGCCGCCTTATCTTCGCGGAACAGAAAGCACATTACGTGCTGATGCATTTTGAGGGCGGAGGGATCAGACAGGCAAAGGGCAGGCTGGACGAGCTGGAACCTCAGCTTGGCGGGTTTCCTTTCTTCCGCAGCCATAAAAGTTATCTGGCAAATCTCTCCTGTGTGGCAGGCATCGACCAGGAACTGCTGGTGTTCCGCATGAAAGACGGACAGAGTGTCTATATCCGGCGGGACCGTCTGAAAAAGGCAAAGGACGCCTGGGAGGACTGGCTGTTCGCCCAGGCCCGAAAGGAGGACGGGCTATGAGGGCGGATAAAATGCGGCGGACTGTGACGGCGGCTCTGTCCCTGCTTTTCCTCGTAATCCTCGCGCTGCTGTTCTGCTCGGTTCTTCTGTTCCGGCCGCGGACGAAACAGCATGACGGCGTGGAGACTGTTTCTGACTGGAGCATGGATGGGGAAAGCATCCGGCTGCCCCGGTCCATTTCCCGTCTTTCTCCCCGCACGCCCCTGACGCTGACCGCCCAGGCCCGGCCGAAGGCAGGGGATTACCTGTATATCAAGACCGTCTACACACCTGTAAAGCTTTACGCGGACGGACATCTGATATTCCAGTACGGGCAGGACGGAGACTTTCCGGCATTCCTGCTGGACCCGCCTACAAAGACAGCGCTGGTGGCCCTGCCGGAAACCGGCCGTGAAATGACGCTCACTCTGGAATACCTTTCTCCCTCCCAGCGGAAAACGGCCGCGCTCCATCCCGTCCTGCTGGGGAGTCCGGCCGAAATCATTGCCCGGCTTTTCTCGGAAATGGGATTCTCCCTGTTTTTTTCCGTATTCCTTCTGGCGCTGGGGCTGATCATGGCCCTGGTCTCCCTGATTTTCCTCCGTTTTGGCAGTTCGGGGACGGCTTTTTTCTGGCTGGGGCTGTTCTCCCTGTGTGCCGGCGCATGGTCCTTTGGGGAATGCAACCTGACAGGGCTATTTATAGACAATCCCCTTTTTCTGTACCTGCTGGCCTTTCTGGGGCTGTTCTCCTTCGCCATCCCGCTTCTGCTCTTTGTCCTGGTGGTGCTGCGCCCACACGCCCGGCCGCTGCTTGAGATGCTGTGCGCCTTTATGGGTTTTTGCGTCTGCGGGGCGGCGCTGCTGCAGCTTTTGGGCATTATGTCCCTGTCAAGGAGCATGTACCTGTTCCATGTCCTGACTCCCGCCTGTCTCTGCGCCCTGGCAGGGACTGCCCTGTGGGAGAGCATCCGTTTCAGGAACCGGATGGCCCGCAGGCTCCTTTGGCCCATGGCGGCGCTGGCCCTGTCCGCCCTGCTGGAAGCGGGAAACTACTATCTGTTCCGCCTGAATGTGCAGAAATCCTTTTTCTTCCAGGTGGGCGTCCTGGTTTTTGTGACAATGGTCAGTATTCAGTGCGGGTATTTCATGGCAGAAATGCTGGCGCTGCCGGAAGAGAACCACAGGCTGGAAAAGGAACTGTCCCTTTTGGAAATGCAGGTCAGAATGCAGGAGGAGCATTACCGCCGGATCACGGAAGCCGCCATGCAGGAAAAGCAGCAGCGCCATGACTTCCGGCACCACATAGCCGCCCTGCGCGGGCTGCTGGAAAAGGGGGAGACGCATGCGGCTGCGGTCTATCTGGATGCCCTGGCTGCGCCTTCCACTGGGGAAAGCCTCCCGCCCGTCTGCCGGAACGAGACTGTCAATGCGGTGGCGCTCTACTATCTGGACATGGCGGCCCGATCCGGAATCACGGACTGCTCCATCAGGCTGGATATCCCGGAGGCGGCCGGCAGAGTCCCTGTCCACGCGCTCTGTATCGTGGTCGGAAACCTGCTGGAAAATGCGGTGACGGCCTGCGCGGAGGCGGATGCGCCCTTTATCCGTATGCGCGGCAGACTTGCGGACGGGATACTTACGATCGTTATGGACAACCGGTATGCCAAGATCCATCGTACGCCGGAGGGCGGCTTTAGTTCCGGGAAACCAGGCGGCGGCATCGGGCTTCGATCCGTCCGCTCCATTGCAGAAAAATACGGCGGCGGGTGCCGTTTCGAGGCGGCGGAGGCGGATATGGTATTCTCGTCCTCCGTGTATCTGCGGCTTGATTAAACAGGCTGTCCTCCGTTACGGTCCAGTGGGATTCCCGCCTCACGCAGCTTGCGGTAGAGAACGGAAATTTCCATGCCGCAGTGGGCCGCCATCTGCTTCCCTGTGATCTCCCCGCTGCGCCAGCGGACAAACCAGATGTCAAAATCCTCCGGCAGCTCTTTTTTCTTCCTGCCGAACCGGACGCCGCGGGCCTTGGCGGAGGCGATACCCTCCGCCTGACGCTGTCTGATATTCTCCCGCTCCCGCTGGGCAGCAAAAGAAAGCACCTGCAGCGTCAGATCCGCGATAAAAGTCCCCAGCAGGTCTTTACCGTAGGTGGTGTCCAAAAGGGGCATGTCCATCACCCGGATGTCCGCCTGCCTGTCCTTCGTGATAATGCGCCACTGCTCTATGATCTCCTGATAGTCCCGGCCCAGACGGTCGATGGACTTGACGCAGAGCAGGTCGCCGGGTCTTAAGCGTTTCACCAGCCGCCTCCAGGCCGGGCGGTCAAAGTCTTTCCCGCTCTGTTTATCTGTATACAGGTTCTGTTTCGGAATCCCAAGCGGAGCCAGCGCGTCCAACTGGCGGTCGGTGTTCTGTTCCTTCGTGGATACACGAATGTATCCGAATATCTGGTGTTCCCTCATGACAATTCCTCCCCATATGGTTTTTCCTTTTCATTATATTGGAAAAGCGGACTTTCCGGCAGATTTCAGGGACGGACCGTCAGGGGGAGAAACGGCCGGAATCAGTAAATTATAGGAACGGAGAAACGGCATGGCCCCCAGGCCACGCCGTTTCGGAAAACAATGTTTAATAG
>VSNE01000319.1 GCA_009774155.1 Lachnospiraceae bacterium | reverse complement strand
CAATAATACGAGGGAGAAATATAATGGCTGTTTTTCAATTTGTCTACAATGTACTATGGGGAGATTTGATTACGATTCCGCTGCCGGGAGGAAGCGCCTTAGGACTTTCTCTTCTGGTTCTGATATTGATTCCGTCCGGAATCTATTTTACGGTCCGCACCCGCTTTCTGCCCTTCCGTCTTTTTCCGGAAATGCTGAAAATCGCCACAGAAAAAAAGAACCTTTCCCTGAAAGGCTCTATCTCAGGCGTACAGGCGCTGATTATATCAACCGCAACCCGTGTGGGTATGGGCAATCTGGTCGGCGTAGTGGCCGCCATCTCCGCCGGAGGCGCCGGCGCTGTTTTCTGGATGTGGGTAACTGCTCTGCTCGGTTCCTCCACCGCTTTCGCTGAAGCAACCCTGGCACAGCTATATAAAGAAAAGGACCCCCTCTATGGAGGCTATCGGGGCGGTCCCGCCTACTATATCCATCACTTTTTCGTAAAAGAAGATAAACCCCGCAGATATTCTGTCATTGCCGTATTATTCGCCCTTTCCGGACTTATCTGCTGGTGCGGTATCAGTCAGGTCATCGGCAACTCCGTATCCTCTGCATTTGAAAATGCATTTCAGATTCCGCCTCTCTATACTACTATCATTCTGGTACTGGTAGCAGCAGTTATCGTACTTCGGAAAAATGCCACAGTAAAGGTTCTGGATGTGATTGTACCGATTATGGCGGGCTTTTACTTTCTGATCACTCTGTTTATCATTATAAAAAATTTCGGCCTGCTTCCGTCCGTGTTCCAGCGTATTTTTGCAGAGGCCTTCGGACTGCGCCAGGCAGTTGCCGGCGGCTTCGGAGCCGTGCTTATGAACGGTGCAAAGCGCGGGCTGTTTTCCAATGAGGCAGGCTCCGGTTCCGCTCCCTGTGCGGCGGCGGCGGCCGATATCAGCCATCCTGCCAAGGAAGGCCTTCTGCAGGCATTCGGCGTATTTATCGATACGATTGTAATCTGCAGTTGTTCCGCCATGATTATGCTGCTGACTCCTGAAGGTCTAACGGACGGCCTTCAGGGCATGGATCTGCTTCAGGCTGCCATGCAGCATCATCTCGGAACCTTCGGCGTCATCTTTATCGCCGTTATCCTGTGGCTGTTCAGCTTTTCCACCTTTATCGGAATTCTGTTCTATGCCCGCCCTAATGTGGCCTATCTGTTCGGCGACAACTGGATATCTCAAACCCTGTATAAGCTCCTTGCCCTGGTCATGCTTTTCGTCGGAGGTCTGGTTGCTTACACCTTTGTCTGGGACTTAGGCGATGTTGGTGTCGGTCTCATGACCGTATTCAATATGATTGCTCTGATTCCTCTTTCCAAAAAAGCAATGGACTCCCTTAAAGAGTATGAGTCAGCTCTAAAATAATAGTTTCTTCTTTTTATAATAATAGAAGAAGCCGGCCAGATCCGCTAAAAGCCACCCGATCGGAACCGACCACCAGATTCCCGCAACATTCACAGACGGTATGGCAGACAGCAGATATGCCAGCGCCACGCGGGTTCCAAGAGAAATCACAGTCAGTACTACGGACATGCCCGGGCGCTCCACTGCCCTGTAAAACCCGTAGAGCAGAAAGAGGCATCCGATGCCGCAGTAGAAGGCTCCTTCAATACGAAGATACTGAACGCCAATGGCAAGGATCTGCGTTTCCTCCGGCTTTACAAAAAGCAGCATCAGCGGACGGGCAAATACATACACGGACAGACTTATCATCAGGCAGAACAAAACGGAACAGCAGACGGCGCTTTTCATTCCCGCCCGGAGGCGCTCCGTTTTTTTTGCCCCGTAGTTCTGTGCCGTAAAGGTGGAAAAAGCATTTCCGAAATCCTGCACCGGCATATAGGCAAAAGAGTCGATCTTCACTGCAGCCGCAAAGGCCGCCATAACCGCGGTTCCAAAGCTGTTTACCAGCCCCTGCACCATCAGAATCCCCAGATTCATTACCGACTGCTGCAGACAGGTCAGAAAAGAAAACTGGGCAATTTCATGAAACACCCTTTTCTTCAGCCGGATTTCCCCCGGAGAAAACCGGAATTCCGGAAATACCCACATGGTATAGAAAAACAGTCCCGCCCCGGAGACAAACTGGGAAATTACCGTCGCGGCAGCCGCTCCCCCGACGCCCCACTGAAACCGAATTACAAACACCAGATCCAGCGCAATATTCAGCAGGGCGCAGATACCCAGAAACAGAAGCGGCGTTACGGAATTGCCCACTGCCCGCAGAAGGGATGCAAAAAAGTTGTATAAAAAGGTTGCAGCGATCCCGAAGAAGATAATCCACAAATATTCTCTCATCATCCCGTAAATGCTTCCCGGCACCTGAAGGAAAAAAAGAATCGGATCAATCAGCAGGAACACTGCCGTATTCAGCACACATGCCAGCGCTGCAATCATCAGAAAGGAATGGATGACGCTGTCCTTCAGCCCCTCCTCATTCTTCTCACCGCGCCGGATAGAGAATACCGCGCCGCTTCCCATGCAAAGGCCCAGAAGAATAGACGTCAGAAAGGTCATCAGTGTGTAGGCGGAACCGACTGCCGCCAAAGCGTCCGAGCCTATAAACCGGCCCACGATAAGAGTATCCGCAATATTGTAAACCTGCTGCAGAAGATTCCCTAAAATCATCGGAAGCGCAAAGCGCAGCATGGTTCTGGTAATTGGCCCGTTCGTTAAATCCTGTGTCATAACAATCCTCCCGGCAGAAAATCAAAAATGTCCGCACCCTTCCTTTAATTTATATACGATATTCCAGATATAAGCCAGCAGCTCTTCAGAATAGAGCCTCTCTCCCGGCATATAGATCCAGTTCGGACGAAGGGTCTGCCCTACTCCCAGAGTCCGGGGGGCAATGGGGATGTCGGCGGCATCCAGCATAGGAATATCAAATTCACTGTCCCCGCAGGCAATCATCCTTTCTGCTTTTAATTTCTCCCTGAAACGCAACACTGCCGTCCCTTTATTGAGATATCTGGGCAGTACATATACCTTAGCCCCGTTTCCAAAGACATCCACCTGAGCCAAATTCAAAGCCTTCTTCAGCCGGCTGATTGTATTGCATGGATTTCCGCTTTTGGTAAATATAAATAATTTCCTGATAAAGCGCAGCTCAAAATTCCTGTCAGGATCTTCCTCCAAAATTCTTTCTGCATTCTTCAGCTCCGCGGCACAGTCGGAG
>VSNE01000318.1 GCA_009774155.1 Lachnospiraceae bacterium | reverse complement strand
GCAGTCAACCCCACGATGGAATTCTCTGCTGCTCTGCGGCAGTCTTAGTTTTCTGTTATTTCCTTTTCGGCGCAGCTCCGGCGCTCTCTCTTTCCACCAGCTTCATGGATACCTGAATTCTTATTGTGCTTTTCTCCTCTTCATAGGGATTTTTCATCACCTTTTGAATCAGAAGCTCCACTGCTTCTCCCCCGAACCGCATCCTTGGAATACGGACTGTCGTGATGTTTGGTATAATATACATACACAGAGGCCTGTCGGAAAATCCCACCACCGAGATATCCTCCGGCACCCCGTATCCGCTGTCCTGCAAAGCCTTAATGGCTCCGAAGGCAACACAGTCATTGTCTGTCACAAAGGCAGTGGGAAGCTCCTCTGCACGTCTTATATATCTTAACATCCCCTCATAGGCCTCCGAATCCGGATAACCAATATCCGCAACATACCCCTCATTCAGCTCCAGACCGGATTCTTTTATATATCTGCGGAAATTTGCGCGCCTCTCCCTGAAGCTCTGCAGATTCACGCCCCCGCTCAGATAACCGATTTTCCTGTGTCCTTTTTCCATCAGCATTTTTAAGATTACGCAGATCCCCTGATCATTATCCAGCGTCACGGCGTCAATCTCCTTTCCGGGAAAATAGTTATCCAGAAGGACAAAAGGGATTTGAAGCCGCTGCAGGTTGTCAGCCTCCTCCAACGGAAGCTCCGGCGCATAGATCACATAGCCGGCGCACCCGCTCTCCCTGATATAGTTCAGTTTTGTCTCCGTATCCATATCCCGGCTGATATTAATGACCAAAAACCGATAACCGTATTTTCTTGCCACCATATCCATTCCGTCAATAATCAGCGGAAAAAAGGATGTATTTTCCATAAAAAGGCCTGAATCCTTGTAGATCACAAACCCAATGCATCCCTGGCTCCGCTCCTGTCCGGGAAGCTCTGACTCCTTACGCACAGATGCGTCCGCCGCCTCAACATTGTCCTTAAACATATAGCCATAGCCCATATCGATAATCTTTTTCGTAACCGCAGCTCTTGTTTTCTGACTTATACTGCCTTTACGGTTCAATATAAGCGATAATGTGGCTTCTGATACTCCAAGCGTTTGCGCCAGTTCCTTTGCTTTAATCGCCATATCCGTACCCCGTCCGTTTATAAATTAAATTTATTATATAAATTGATTTTAATAGGTTATAACGGGATTGTCAAAGAAATTTTTACATAAAAAAATCTGCTGACAAAGGTTAAGACTTTTCAGCAGGTGTTTTATAAGCTTTTGTTCCGGGATCTTCCTATGACCACGAAACCGGCGCAGTATCCGTTCTGTTGAATTACCTCATATCTCCTTTTGCCGCTTTCTCAAAGAACATATGGCTCCTCCATAATCTTTGCCTGTAACCATCTCACCAGATTTTTATCCGATCCCTTATGTATTATAAAATTTATTACATTTTTTCTTTCCAATACCTTATGAAGAATTTCTGTATCCAATTTTTCCAGCAGCTCAATCATTCCAACCTGGGATAATTTCCGAATTTCCTTTAGTCTGGCAGTATCCCTCATTTTACGTTCTGCTTCATGGCTTGGGTATCCGTTGCCAAAGGGTTCCGAAAAGAGAGCTTCCAGCGTATGATTTAAGTTTATCTCCCCTGCCCAGCCATAGTTTAACCCCAGAGGCAATGAAACCGCGTTTCCGTTGTTTATTTGAGCAAACAAATATGCGTCCTGAGGAGTCGGCGTGTATCCGCAAAGCACTCCCGGCATATTATTACAGGCAAGCATCATTCCCTGTCCGGATGAACATCCTGTAACAATAAAATCAACAGCTCCGCCTGCCAGCAGCAAACCAACCTCTATTGAAATCTCTACATAAGAGTATTTTTTCTGTTCACTGCCGCAGCACCCAAAATTAATAACGCTATGTTCTTCTGCATATTTACAAACAGTATCAAATAAAAGCGTATTTTTCTCATATTGTGAGCTTGCCTGTATCACTCCGATTTTCGTTCTTATATCCCCCTCGCTATTTCTTATACAAAATGAAAACAGACAAAAGCGGGCCGGAGCAGACCGGCTCCGCTTTTGTCTTTCTCTGCTCTTAATCCTGAATAATTCTTCTGGCCTTCACAGGGCTTCTGTAATACATACCGGAGATCGTGATGCCCACCCGCGGATTGCTTGCGTGCACTACCTGTCCGCCGCCTACATAGATCGCCACATGGTTAATACCGGAACGGTTTCCGTAGAACACCAGATCTCCCGGCTTCAGCTCACTGAGGCTGACCGCGCTTCCGCAGTTCGCCTGTGCCCGCGAGGAATGCGGGAGGCTCATTC
This sequence comes from Lachnospiraceae bacterium, assembly GCA_009774155.1. GTDB lineage: Bacteria > Bacillota > Clostridia > Lachnospirales > Lachnospiraceae > Hominiventricola. The sequence goes on along the minus strand of VSNE01000318.1, from coordinate 903 downwards.
CGTAGTTACGGAATACGGATAATACAAATCCGGAGCAGTCGGCTCCTCTGGTCAGACTGGTTCCGCCCCATACATACGGATTGCCGATATATTTTTTTGCAAATTCGCTCAGCGCAATACGGACATCGGATACTCCCTCCCCGTAACGGACTTCATTAATTGTCAGCGCCTCATCCAGCTTTGCGCCGACCTTTACATAGTCTTTAAACAGATATCCTTCGTCTCCGTCCAGGTCGATCTTCACCCATTCGTCCATTTCCTCAAGCACATCAAAGCTCTGTCCGGAGCCTACAATATCCAGCACCTCACACTCGGTATTCGGCTCCGTACGCACCTTTAATCCGTCTGTATTGACGTCTGCAATTGTTTTTAATAAGGTAGACGCCTGCTCCAGAGCCTCGCTTCCCGTTAAAACATACTCCGCTTTAATATAGCCTTCTACCTTTCCGGATTTTACATGAAGCCAGTCGCCCTCCTCGTCCAGAATATCACAGCCCGCGTCGCGGCCAATCTTACCTACAATTTTTCCGTCTGTGGATGCCTTTGCCCGGATATTTACCTTGCCCTCGGAAACCGTTACAATCCCCAGATTGCTGTAGCTGTCCAGATGAAAGGCATCCAGCACCACGTCATTCATGGCGTCTTCCAGCACCTCCGTATCCTCTACCGCCTCCAGATCTGCAGAAATCCCGATTCCCGCGCTGCTCCCCAGCGCCGCGGATGCTTCTGCATCCATCGAAGCACCGCAGATAAAAACTGTTCCTATTAAAAGTGCGCTGATACTGCCTGTTATTTTTCTTTTTCTATTCTTTGACATAATTAAACTCCTGTAAATATTACAAAATTGTTACATTTCAGATACAATTTTATAACACACAGGAGTTTTTGTCAACGCTGTATTTG
>VSNE01000317.1 GCA_009774155.1 Lachnospiraceae bacterium | reverse complement strand
TACTTGTTTAATTTATGTATTTTATGGTAAAAATCTTGTCTGAAGGCGGTGCGTTCAGGATTAAAGTTTTTTTAAAAAAGCTGTATGTGGGGAAAGTAAAAACCTGTCTTTGGTATCTTTATGCATATATTGCATATCTGATAAGTCTCCCTTTTCTAAAGACCCGGGTACAGAATCTGGAGGATAAATTTTTCTATTATATGTTTGGGATAGGAATTTTTTGGAATGGGGTTGTTCCTGTGGCGGAATATTTACTGTGGCAGGGAAGACATACAATAAACGGAAACCTTCGGCCGGGCTGGCTTGTTTCTAATATTGTCCTGTATCCATGCCTGGGATACTTTCTGGAACACAGACTTGATATCCGTAAGGCTAAAAAAATGCTTCTTCCCATGTGGGCTGTGAATATAGTTTCTGTTTTGATTAGCTGCGGCATGACTTATTATAAGGTGAAGATTACCGGTGTATGTACTCAAAGTGATTCTCAGGCGTTTCACAGCGCTTTTACGCTGATGAATTGTACAAGCATTTTTATCAGCGTCAAATATCTGACCGGGAAGTCCGGGGTTTGGGAAAGAGCGGAAAAATGGATATATTCTGTGGGAAGCTGCACCTTCGGGATCTATCTTTTACATCAGCTAGTGAAAGACAGGGCAGTCATAAAAGCTCTGCTTATATGGCTTCAGGCCTCCGGCATGAATGATTTGGCAGCAGTATTTCTGTGGTGCCTGGTTATAATGTTAATATCCTATGTTATAACTCTGCTGCTGAAGAAAATTCCGCTGGCAGGGAAATGGATTTGATAAAAAAATCAGAGGAAGAACAAAATGGATACCATTGTATTATTTGATCCGGGAATACGCTCTTTGAATAAGGGCGATGAAATTATTATGAGATCTGCGGAAGCCGCGCTGTCGGATATTCTGGCGGATAACTATGTGATTAAATGCGCCACACATGCGCCTGCGGTTACATTTTATCAGAACACCCGTCTGAATCCCAGAATGAAGGTATATCAGAATGCCAGGTATAAGTTTATATGCGGTTCCAATCTGATGTGGAAGAATATGTTCAAGCCCCGTCCGGTGTTTAATGTAAACTGGTTTAACTGCATGCCCTATGAAGGGAGCATTTTGCTGGGAGTCGGAGTCGGACAGGCAAAGGATAAGCTGAATGGATATACGAAAAGACTTTATTCAAAAATTCTGTCAGATCAATGGATTCACAGCGTCCGGGATGCCAGGGCGGAACAATTTGTAAAGGAGCTGGGCTTTCAGGCATTGAATACAGGATGTCCTACCATGTGGAAGTTTACTCCGGAATTCTGCGCGGGAATGCCGACCCGGAAGTCAGATGCGGTGATCTTTACTTTAACGGATTATGGAAGGGCGCATGAGGCCGATCAGAAGCTGATTGATATATTGCTGGCAAATTACAAAGAAGTATATTTCTGGATTCAGGGAGTATATGACAAGGAATATTTGGAAACATTCCAACATACGGAGCAGATTCGGATTGTTCCTCCGACCATAGAAAGGTTTGATGAAATTCTTGGAAGGGACGATATCGAATATGTGGGGACGCGGCTGCACGCGGGAATGTTTGCAATGCAGCATCAGAAAAGAACGGTGATACTTGCAATCGACAATCGTGTGCGGGATATGAAGCTGACATACGATCTGAATGTGCTGGAGCGCGGGCAGATCGATCAGCTGGACCGTTATATTAATTCGGAAATCAAAACAAATCTGAAAATAAATTTTAAAAATATCAGAAAGTGGTTTTCACAGTTTGAAGAATAACACAGGTTATGGGAAGAAAAGGAAATTTAGTAAAAAATATGGCAATACTGTCCCTGGGTACAGTAGTTCCTAAAATAGCAAGCTTTATAACGCTGCCGATTATAACTGCCTGTCTTACGAAAACGGAATACGGAACCTATGATTTGATTACTGTTCTGGTAAGTCTGGTGCTTCCGGTTGTTACCCTGCAGATGCAGGGAGCTGCTTTCCGTTTTCTGATCAGCACAAGGGGAGACGGCAGGGAACAGAAAATAGTTGTAACCAACATCAGCAGCTTTATTGTGGGAGTAAGCGCATGCGCTCTGGCTGTACTGTATGTCTGCTTTCGGGAAATTGACAATCCTATCCGGATATGCATTATTGTTTATCTGGGAGTTGATATTTGCCTGACGACTGCCAGACAGATCGCCCGCGGTCTGGCCAAAAATATGGCGTATTCGGTAAGCGCGCTTGTGAATGCATTGATAGAAATGATTCTGGTTGCGGTTCTGCTGAAAGGATACCATAAAGGGCTGACAGGTCTGATGTGCGCTCTGATTTTTTCACAGCTTTTATCATTAGTATACCTTGTAGTCAGCGCCCGTATTTTGTCGTATATTGATTTTTCCCTTATATCGGCGGAGAAAATAAAAGAATTTTTAAGCTATTCATGGCCGTTGGTGCCGAATTCTCTCTCTTCATGGGTCATACGCGTGTCCGACAGATTTATTATCAGCCTGTTTTTGGGAATAGAAGCCAATGCAATTTACGCGGTTGCCAATAAGCTGCCTAATATTTTCAGCATTGCTCAAAGCACCTTCACGCTTTCCTGGCAGGAAAACGCATCGGTTGCGGCGGCTGATAAGGATTCTGCCGAATATTATGGAGAGGTATTCTCTGATATTTATAACCTTTTTATCGGGATGATGGCGCTTTTGATTGCATCGACCCCGATTATTTTTAAAATATTGATCAGAGGGGATTATGAAGAAGCCTATAACCATATGGTGATCCTGTACTTCGGCGTACTGTTCAGCAGTATTTCTTCTTATCTCGGAGGAATTTATATTGCAAATATGAAAACCCGTCAGATAGGGATTACAACGCTGATTGCTGCCGGGATTAATTTTATCATTAATATCTTACTGGTAAAAAGGATTGGGATTTATGCGGCCACGCTCTCTACGGTAGTGAGTTATTTATGGCTGGTTCTATATCGGATGATTGATATACAGAAAATACAGAAAATCCGGTTTCATTACATAAGGATTATTCTGCTGCTTCTTATTATTGTTGTTATGGCGCTGCTGTGTTTTTCCAGAGTCTGGCTCCTTGACCTGGTTAATGCAGGGATTGGTGCGATCACCTTTACGGCCTTAAACTGGAAAATGCTGGCGGGAATTTCCGTCAGTCTGAAAAATCGGCGCAAACTTCAGAAAAATTAAGAAATATATTTTGGCTTTAT
>VSNE01000316.1 GCA_009774155.1 Lachnospiraceae bacterium | reverse complement strand
TTTAGATTTTTTGCATGAAAATAAAAGCATTGATTGTCTGTTTTTTCGTGGGCTCTGCCCACACCCGGCCTCCGGAATAAGACTGGGCTTTTTTGGAAATACTATCAATGCCGATGGAATAAGGTATTTGTCAGGGTGGCCTGTGTTCGGATATAGCCGCCCTGGCTTTTTCTTTTATAAATGCTGTGTCAGCCGTTCTCCGTACAACACGATCAGTTGGTTTAATACTTGATCCCATCCACGGTATCTCTGGGTCCATTTTTTTGTGATATTCTCACTGGCCAGATAGAGCATCTTCTCCAGCGACTGGTCGTTTGGAAATACACTTTTTGTCTTTGTTACTTTCCGATACTGGCGGTTCAATGCTTCTATGATGTTAGTGGTATACATAATGCGCCGTATATTATCTGAAAATTGGAAGAAAGAGCTTACATCCTCCCAGTTATTCTCCCAGTTGCTAATCGCATAAGGATATTTCCTTCCCCATTTTCCCTTAACCGCTTCCAGTTCAGACCATGCCGCTGTTTCGTTAGGAGCGTTATACACGGCTTTGAAATCACTTGAAAATTTTTTCAAATCACTGTAATTCACATATTTAAATGAATTACGCAGCATATGGATCACACACCTCTGAATCTGAGCCTGGGGATAAACTGCACTGATTGCTTCCTTAAAACCCGGGAGCCCGTCCACACAAAAGAAGAGCACATCTTTCACGCCCCTGTTTTTCAGATCATTGAGCATCCCCAGCCAGAACTTGCTGGTTTCATTTGCACCTACCGTGATGCTGAGAATGTCTTTATAACCTTCCGTGGTAATGCCCAGCATGATATAAGCCGCCCTGCTTAAGATGCGTCCGTCCTCCCGTACCTTATAATGGATACAGTCCATAAAGACAAAGGGATAAATCGGGGGAAGAGGTCTTGACTGCCACTCCTTCACCTGGGGGAGAATTTTATCCGTGATCTTGCTGACCATTTCGGCAGATAATTCAATCCCGTAAAGATCCTGAAGCTGATCATGGATGTCCCTTGTACTCATACCCCTTGCATACAGGGAAATCACCTTTTCTTCAATGCCGGATACATCCCTTTGATATTTGGGAATGAGCTTTGGCTCAAACTCACCGTTACGGTCTCTGGGAACATCCACCTGGAATTCGCCATACTGGCTTTTGAGGGTCTTTGGCGAATGCCCATTGCGTTTGTTATCCGTGATAAGCTCCCCCTTTTGATTTTTTACATAACCAAGGGAAGCGTCCAGTTCAGCTTCCATCAACTCCTGCAGGATGTCCTTGAAGCTTTCCTTGAGAAGAGAATAGACATCGGCCACACTGTTTAGGTTGTTTTGTGAAATAATCTGTCGAATTTGCTCCTTAGCAACTGCCATAAAAATACTCCTTTTCGATAAGAATTGTCATATCAGAATTCTTACCAAAAAGGAGACATTTTTTTCCAGAGACACAAATCTTTTTACACTACCACTTGAAAAGTGTGTTTTCTCTCTTTTGCTTCTTTTCTCTCTTTTAATTTTCAGATTTTCCAGTGGATGTCGATATCGCCGTTTTCGTGAAGCAATATTTTCTCTATCAGGAGATTGACAACAGATTTCTTTTCTTCATCATTCAGCCTGTGGAATACAAGAGGTAAGCAATCGCTGATTCTTGCCTGTTCGGTGAAAGAGAGATTTCTTTCCTGTGTCAGCTCGATTTCGTCAATTTTGTGTTTGCGTTCCTCTATCGCTTTGCTGACCTGTTCAATATCCATTGTTCCAAGTGCTGCAAGATTGACAAGCCTTTCAATTTCCTGATTGATTTTAGCGATTTCATCGCTTCTTTTTTTTGCCTTCATGTTGCTTTCCAATAGCTTGCAGGCAATCACATCAAGCTGTTTCTGCACTTCAACAGCAACCTTTTCCCTAAGTATCGGAAATGTGATTTTGATTGAGGCATTGCAACAATGAAGTGTAGAACGTCCGTAACAATTCAGATTTGGGAAATGGTATATCTTGATTGCATAACCACAATCCGCACATTTTACCAATCCTGCAAGTTCTTTCATTTTACTGGGTGCATTTGCCCGACCAAATTTTTCATTTTTTCCAAGCCGTTCCTGCACTGTTATAAATGTTGCACTGGGAACAACTCCCCGAAAATTCGTCCTATATACAGTCTGTTCTTCTAAAGATGTGTACTTCCGAGTATTTGCGTTACCTGCCTTTTTCCCTACAATATGCGCTGAAGTAGAACCGTCCCATGTGTTTTCCTCACTACAAATATGTGCTTTCCGCATTTTGTAGTATTTATAGAGCAGGTTATCCGCAACCGCATAGACGGGATTCTGGAGTATTCTTGCTATTGTTACGCTGTCAAAGCGACCATTTTCCCGATTGCTCCGATAACCTTTTTCGTATAATTCCCTTCCGACTTTTGCTAGACTTGTATTCGCTTCCTCTGCATACATTGTAAAAGCCAGTTTAATCATTTCAATATCATCATTTTCTTTCAATGTCGGTTTATTGTCAGAAGTCCTTGCATTATCAAATCCTTTCGGTGCAGGCCCGCCAGGCCACCGCCCATCTTCTTCAATTCGGAAGTAATAATTGTCCTTCACACGTTCCTGTATGCTTTCCCGTTCCATTTGAGCAAATACAATCAAAATGCCCATCATTGCCCTGCCCATAGGAGTAGATGTATCGAAGTTTTCAGATATTGAAATAAACTCCACTTTATGTATTTCCATTAACTGATACAGTTGATAGAAGTCTGCTATGTTCCTGCTGATACGATCTAAGCGATAGACGATTACCCTTTTTATTTTGTTTGCTTCAATGTCTGTTTTTAATCTCTGCAAATCTGGGCGTTCTATGTTCTTCCCTGAATAGCCTTTGTCCTTATAGGTTTCTGCACTTTCGTCTGAAAGTGCCAGTCCTTTCTCAATCTGTGTTTCGATTGACAGGGAATCTTTTTTGTCAAGGCTTTGTCTTGCATATACAGCGTCTTTCCGAATATCCTGTTTTGTTGTCCTTTGTGTCATTTTCTGTGCTACCTCCACTTAATAAAAATATTCTAAGTATCCGACGGTAGACTTGAAATCTTTCATCTTCTGATATAGGATTATAGATATTCGATACTTTCATTTCTGCACCTTATATCATTTTATCCTATGTTTATTCTAACCGTTTTTTACTTATGTATCAAGTGTATCCACATCCCACTGGATCACATGGTATCCGAGACTGTTTGCCGTGTCAATCAGCGTGTCATTAT
>VSNE01000315.1 GCA_009774155.1 Lachnospiraceae bacterium | reverse complement strand
AAAGGAGCAAAAGAAGCTGCCGGAACTGTCCGAAGGACAGACAATTAACGGGCTGCAGACGAAAATCAGCGAGCATTTCACTTCCCCGCCGAAGCACTTTACGGAAGATTTATTATTATCCGCAATGGAACGTGCCGGAGCGGAAGAGACCGGGGCAGACGCAGAACGGAAAGGCCTGGGCACTCCTGCGACAAGGGCGGACATCATTGAGAAGTTAGTCAAGGACGGGTTTGTGAAGCGTGAGAAGAAGCAGATCATACCAACAGAGGACGGAATGAAGCTGATTACGGTGCTGCCGGATGTGGTGAAGTCCCCGAAGCTTACCGCCGATTGGGAAAATGCCCTGACGCTGGTAGCGAAAGGGGATCTCCCTATGGAGGACTTCATGGCGGACATTGAAAACATGGTGTCGGAACTGATACACACTTACCATGAGGTCAGTGACGAGCAGAAAAAGATGTTTGCACAGGAGCAGGCGGCTCTTGGGGTATGCCCGAACTGCGGCGGTCAGGTGGTAAAGGGGAAATTCGGCGCTTACTGCGTGAAAAAATGCGGTATGAACGTGAGCCGGGTAATGGGAGCTGCCCTTACCGATGCACAGGTGAAGGATATGCTTGCCGGGAAGAAAATCCTGTTAAAAGGGTTAAGGAGCAAGGCGGGTAAGCCTTATGACGCGTACCTGATACCGGAGGGCGTGGAGGATTATTTTTATATTAAAGATGGAAAGGAAATCAAAGGATTACAGTACAAGGTAAGGCTGGAATTTTCCAAAAAGAAAAAGTAAAGAAAAATGTTATAGGAGGGTGTGGATGGCTGAACAATATTACGCTTCAAAAAAATATCATGAAATTTCCATGCTTGCAGAGGAAACTGCAAAGCGGATATCAAAAAATGGGGACGAATGGATAAAGTATCTGACTACTGCCGCAAGACTGTACCGGTATCCATTTGAGGATCAGATGCTCATCTATGCACAGAGACCAGATGCGAGTGCCTGCGCCGCTATGGAAATATGGAATGAAAAAATGTTCTGCTGGGTAAAACGTGGTTCAAAGGGAATTGCGCTCTTTGACAGGAAAAGCAAACGTCCAAGGCTGAAATATGTTTTTGACGTGTCGGACGTACATAAGGCAAAAAGAATAGGAAAGTCCCCGTACCTTTGGGAACTCAGGGAAGAACACAGAGATGTGATTGCTGCACAGCTTGAAAAAACATATGGTTCCACCAACAATAGCAATTCCTTTGAAGGCAGGCTCATGGAGATTGCAGGGAGGATTGCGGAAGATTATTACGGGGAACTTATACAGAATATGTCCTATGCAAAGGAGGGCAGCTTTTTAGAGGAGCTTGACGAACTGAATGTGGGGCTGCGGCTTCGGGAAACGCTTTCCGCAAGCATTGCATATACCCTGTTATCCCGGTGCGGCGCTGACATGGATTTGTGGAAGGACGAGCTGAATTTTGACTATATCAATGAGTTTAATACTACAAAAGCATTATCTGTGCTCGGCAATGCTGTTACAAATATGTGCAGGCCCCTGCTCATGGAAATCGGGAAAACGATTGCGGCTTATGACCGCCAGACTGCCCAAAATAAGGTACAGACTGACAATTATGAAAAAGATCCCGAAAAAGTGCTTGCAAATACAATAGAGCCGGGATATAATGCTTTAAAGCGTGAAAGTAAAGATAAGGCACAAGCCGAAACAATTACCAATTCAATAGAAAAGGAGGGCATTGCACATGGAACTGACATACGAGAAGAACGGGGATTATCTGATACCCAACCTGATACCGAACAGCGAGCCGGAGGAACCGCTGACCAAGTACGGTCTGATGCGGAAGAATTATTTGGAGAAACACCGGAGGGGAATTTACAGCGGGATGCTGCTGACAGGCGAACTGAAGGCGCACTGTCTGGAGATACAGAGACAGGCAGAGGAGAGGATGGACTTCCTGACGGAGCAGATGGCGAAAGCCGAAGGCGTGACGGAGGAACTGAAAGCAGCCGATCAGATGAAATGGGTGGGGATGATGAACAACATCAGGCACTCAGCGGAGGAGATCGTGCTGAAAGAGCTGGTATACAGCCTGTAAAAAATGAGGAAGAAGTAACTGAAAATAAGGGATTGGCAGAGCCGGATAATGGAGAAGATTCATTATCCGGCTTTTCTATGTCCGGTTATATGGAAAAGCAACTTAGTCTGTTCCCTACGGTAGAGGAACATATCGGCATAATGGAAGCAGAGCAGGCAGGAGAAAGCCGGGAAGAACCTCTCCCGGATGCGGAACCGGGGAAAGCATCACAAAAAGAACCGGAGATTGATAAATCAAAGGCAGTCAATTACCATATCTCTTTCAATGAAGCAGAGAATACCGGGAAAGGATTTGCGCCGAAAGAGAAATTCCGGCAGAACGTGGAAGCCATACGAACCCTTGAAAAGATTGAAAGTGAACGCCGCACTGCCACACCGGAGGAACAGGAGATTTTAGCAAAATATGTGGGGTGGGGCGGTCTTGCCGATGCCTTTGATTCTTCCAAAGCGAACTGGGCGAATGAGTATCAGGAATTAAAGAGACTGTTATCCCCGGAGGAATACGCTTCCGCAAGGGAAAGCACGTTAAATGCCCACTATACAAGCCCGGTCATCATTCAGGCAATCTATGACGTTGTGGGGAAAATGGGATTTACCAGAGGGAACGTGTTAGATCCCGCCGCAGGCATTGGGAATTTCTATGGCTGTCTGCCGGAGGAAATGGCAGGGAGCAGACTTTACGGCGTGGAGCTGGATGGCATTACAGGCAGGATTGCAAAACAGCTTTACCCAAAGGCTGACATTAAAATATCAGGATTTGAAAAGACGGACTACCCTAACGATTTTTTTGATGTGGCGGTGGGAAATGTGCCTTTCGGACAGTATAAAGTGTCTGACAGGCAGTATGACAAGCATAACTTCCTCATACATGATTATTTTTTCGCAAAGACTTTGGATAAGGTACGTCCGGGCGGCATCGTTGCCTTTGTCACTTCAAAAGGGACTATGGACAAGAAAAACCCGGAGGTGCGGAAATACCTTGCACAGCGGGCGGAACTTTTAGGGGCAGTCAGGCTCCCGAACACAGCCTTTAAGGAAAATGCGGGTACGGAGGTCACTTCGGACATTCTGTTTTTAAAGAAGCGTGACCGGGTGTTAGACATTGAACCGGACTGGGTGCATCTGACGGAAAAAGACGGTATCGTGATGAACCAGTATTTCGCAGACCACCCGGAAAT
>VSNE01000314.1 GCA_009774155.1 Lachnospiraceae bacterium | reverse complement strand
TTGTAAGGCAGAGGATGAATGTAAATTGAATTTATGGGAAAAGTATAAGGGACTGTCGGATGACGAGCTGATGGATCGGCTGAAGGGCGGAGAAGTGGATATTATGGAATATCTGCTGGACAAATATAAGCCTCTGGTGAAAAAACAGGCCCGCACCATGTATCTGATCGGAGGAGAGAAGGACGACCTGATACAGGAGGGGATGATCGGCCTTTTTAAAGCCATCCGGGGTTACCGGGCCGGAGAGGAAAGCTCCTTTTATACATTTGCAGAGCTGTGCATTACCCGGCAGATGTACACTGCCGTACAGGCCTCAAACAGGATGAAGCATGCGCCGCTGAACAGTTATATTTCTCTGGATGAGGAACCGGAGATTTTGTCGGAGCCAAATCCGGAGGATCTTGTGATCGATCAGGAGAATCTGGAAAACCGGTATGACCAGATTGACAAGAGGCTGAGCAGCATGGAAAAGCTGGTGCTGGAGCTGTACCTGGAAGGCAAGACCTATGGACAGATCGCGGCAATTATCGGGAAAAACGAAAAAGCCGTCGATAACTCCATCCAGCGTCTGAAAAAAAAGTTGGATAAAGATGAAAAAAAGTATTGACACTAAAAAGAGGCTGTGATATTATTATCGAGTCGCGGATGAGAGCGGCATGGTAAGCTGCTGTGGCTCAGTCGGTAGAGCGTCGCATTGGTAGTGCGGAGGTCACGGGTCCGATTCCCGTCAGCAGCTTTGGAGAGCGGAGATTCGATAGAATTTCCGCTTTTTTCGTATACTGTTTAACCTGCTTTGTCCTGAAAGAAAGGGAAGCAATCGATTATGAAAGGATTCATAAAAAAAGGAATTCAGGCATTTCATGGGATGTCTGTCCAGGTAAAGGCTTCGGCAGCGTTTATGGCGGTTAATTTTATGCAGAAGGGAATCTCCTTTTTAACGGCGCCGATTTTTACCAGACTGCTTACAACAGAAGAATATGGCGTTATCACAATTTATTCCTCATGGCTGGACGTGATTGGTATTTTTGCCATGTTCGGATTGTATAACAATGTATACTGCAGGGGCATCCTGGAATTTAAAGAGGACAAGAGGAATTTTACATTTTCCCTTTTATCCCTGTCCAACCTGATTACCCTGCTGGTGTTTCTGATTGTCTGGACGGTCAATAAGCATTTTCTGCATTTTCTGGATGTTCCGGATACACTGATTTTGTTTATGTTTTTCTCCTTTTTGCTGGAGCCGGCGTTTGAATTCTGGAAGACGGATCAAAGATTCGACTATAAGTATAAGCTGCTGTGCTTTTTTATGGCGCTGGTTATGGTATTTGCGCCTGCAGCGTCTATTGCGGGTATTTTTTTATTTCCGGAACACAAGATCGAGGCCCGGATCATCGGGGCGCAGATTGTTACGCTTGTGCTCAGCGCCGGATGTTATTTTCATGAAGTATGGGGCTCAAAAGGCCCCCCGAAGATAATATACTGGAAGTATGCGCTGGCATATAATCTGCCGCTGATTCCGTATTTTTTATCCAGCTATGTGCTGAGCAGCAGCGACCGTCTGATGATTGGCTATTACTGGGGGGAAGATAAGGCAGGCATATACGGAATCGCCTACACTATGTCTGCGGTTGCGAATATTGTATGGTCTTCCATCAATGCGACGCTGGTTCCCACCATATACAAGCGGTGTGATGAGGGAAGGCGTCATACGCTGTCGGATCTGATTATCCCGATTATTGCAGGATACAGCGGGGTATGTATTCTGATTATGCTGCTGTCTCCGGAGATTATCCGTTTTCTGGCTCCGTCCAGCTACGGAGAGGGGATGTATATTATACCTGTGATTGTGGGCGGCGTATTTTACATGTCCATTTTCAGCATTTTCTCCAATATTATTTATTATGAGAAAAAGCCGAAATTTGTCATGGGGGCCGGCGTGGCGGCGGCTGTTTTGAACATGGTTTTGAATCTGATCTTTATACCTGTTCTCGGATACTTTGCGGCAGGATATACAACACTGGCCGCCTATCTGCTTCAGGTTGCATGGAGCTATACGGCAGTCCGCAAAGTGACCGGGGAATCGGTCTATGATATGAAGAGGCTGGGGACAATCGGCCTGCTTGTTCTGGGAATGTCCGTATTTTCTCCGCTTCTCTATCCCTTTACCTGGATAAGATGGGGACTGCTGGCTCTGATTTTTGTTCTGATATGGAAAAAGCGCGAGCTTCTGCTGGGAGGGTTGTTTGGTGATAAACGGAAGATGGGTGAAAAATAAATTTCTGCATGTATTATATCTGGCCGGCAGGGAGATATCGGGAATCCGAAATGCAGGCCGGAAAAAGGACGGAAGGAAGAACATTCTGCTTTTCTGCCAGAGTCAGACAATGGAAGAGCATCTGCTGAATTTTGCAAAGCAGCTAAAAGGAAGGCCGGAATATGCGCTGTTTCTCCGCTTTGGAGAGGACTATCCGGACGGAAAGAGACATAAAAAAGCAGATACGCTGTTCAGAGATACCCGGATACCGGTGATTGGGGATACATGGAGGCTGTATTTTATGAGATGGGCATTGGTTGTCTGTCCCGATATGGACTATCCGTTCTGGATGAAGAGGGGAACGATTCCGGCGCTCTATATCGGCCACGGCTCCGGGGGCATCAGCTATGACGGAGGAGAGACCTCCTATGATTACAGCAGCGCCAGCCTGGATGAAAAGGGAAGGCCATTATTCGATGTGATGCTGGAGCCGAATAAGGAGACCGCAAGGCTTATGAAAGCAGATCCGGTCTATGGACCGGTGATCCGGTCCGCAGGATACCGTTTTGCTTATAAATTCCGGGATGCCTCATCAAAGAAGGCAGAGTGTCAGAGAAGGCTCGGAATTCCGGAAGGGAAAAAGGTTGTCAGCGTCTGGGGCTCCTGGAATAAGGAAAGTCTGTTCCATGTGCTTGGCCCGGAGCTTTTTGAAGTGTGCAGGGAGCTGAAAAAGAAGGGATATGAGTTTATCTTTTCCATTCACGGAAGAGAGTACCAGAAATATGACGATCAGATCGAGCCTCTTGGGGAACTGGTGGAAAAACAGAGGGAGAATGGTTTTTTTGTCCGTTCTCCGGGGGAGGACTGGCTGCCGTACATGCTGTCCAGCGATATGATTGTGGTGGATTATTCATCCATGCTTTCTGTGGCGGTTCTGTCGGGGAAAAAAGTCATCCTGAGTGATTTCCCGGACGGGCGGATATGGAGAAAATCTATGTATTATGAGATAAAACAGGTGTTTCC
>VSNE01000313.1 GCA_009774155.1 Lachnospiraceae bacterium | reverse complement strand
GTATATGGAATACCTGAAGTCTATGGAATCCCGGGATCTGAATGTGATGAGTGAATTTTTGGTCATGGCGGCTACCCTGCTGGAGATTAAAGCCAAAATGCTTCTTCCGGCAGAGGTGAATGAGGATGGGGAGGAGACGGACCCCCGTGAAGAGTTGGTACAGAAGCTTCTGGAATACAAGATGTACAAATATATGTCTTACGAGCTTAGAGACCGTCTCTCCATGTCCGGAAAAGCGCTGTACAAAATGCCGACGATTCCGGAGGAGGTGGCCGCATACGAGGCTCCGGTAAACTTAGAGGAGCTTGTGGGCGATTTGACTCTTACAAGGCTGAACACGATTTTTCAATCCATTATGCGCCGCCAGACAGATAAGATTGATCCGATCCGAAGCAGGTTCGGCACAATTGAGCAGGAGGAGGCCAGCCTGGATGAGAAGATAGAGCTTGTCAGAGCCTATGCGGCAGAAAACGCTTCCTTCCGGTTTTCGGCGCTTATGAGGGGGCATAAAAGTAAAATCCAGATGATTGTCACTTTTCTGGCAGTTCTGGAGCTTATGAAGACAGGAGAATTATCAGTTGTGCAGGAGCAGCCCTTTGACGATATGCTGATTACGGCGCAGATGTAGGCATGTTTACTGAAATGAGGATACAGATTTGGAATTGGAAAAAATAGAAGCAACAATAGAGGCAGTGCTTTTTGCCATGGGAGACGCGGTGAATGTGGAAAAAATCGCGGTGGCAATCGGCCATGACAAAGAGACGGCCCGAAAGCTTGTCCATCAGATGATGGATCGCTACAACAGCCGGAATGGTGGAATGGAGATTATCGAGCTGGAGGATTCCTTTCAGCTTGCCACAAGAAGAGAGTATTATGAAGCTTTGATAAAGGTGGCAAAGCAGCCGAAAAAATATGCGCTCACTGACGTACAGCTTGAGGTGCTGTCGATTATCGCATATAAACAGCCTGTTACAAGACAGGAGGTAGAAAAAATCCGGGGAGTGAACTCGGATCATGCCCTGAACCGTCTTGTGGAATACGGGCTGGTAGGAGAAGCCGGAAGGCTGGATGCGCCGGGGCGTCCGATTCTGTTTGGGACGACGGAAGAATTCCTGCGCAATTTTGGCGTGCGGTCTGCCCAGGAGCTTGCGGCTATCCGGCCGGAGGTGGTGGAGGAGTTGTGAACCGAGGGGGCTGTGGAGGTTCAGTTAAAGCTGTAGCTGTAGTAAAATGCCAAACTCCGCATATATTGAACAAAGGACAGAGTGCAGGTAATCTATGAAAAAGAATATAAAAACTTATCTGGGGATTTTCCTGTCCGTGCTGCTTCTGGGGCTTCCTGTGCAGGCGGAAGGGGAACCGGAGGATTTATACGCCCGATCAGCGGTATTGATGGATGCTGACACCGGGCGTATTCTTTTTGAAAAAAACGGAAGCGAACAAATGCCTATGGCGAGCACCACAAAGATTATGACGCTTCTTGTAACGCTGGAGAATGCGGATTTGGAAGGAACGGTGCAGGTGTCCGCTTATGCGGCCTCCATGCCCAAAGTCCGGCTGAATCTGCAGGAGGGGGAGACGTACCGGCTGAAGGATCTGTGCTACTCTCTTATGCTGGAATCCCACAATGATTCGGCAGTGGCCATTGCGGAGCATGTGGGAGGAAGCGTGGAAGGCTTTGCTTCGATGATGAATCAAAAGGCCAGAGATCTGGGATGCTACCACAGCTATTTTATTACGCCAAACGGACTGGATGCAGAGGATGAATATGGAAAGCATTCGATTACAGCAAAAGATCTGGCGCGTATTATGCGCTGCTGTATGCAAAATGAAGAATTTCTCTCCATCACAAGGCAGCCTTCCTGGTCCTTTTCCAGTCTGGATGGAAGCAGAAGCTTTACCGTAAACAACAAAAATGCCTTTTTAAATATGATGGAAGGAGCATTGACAGGAAAGACAGGATTCACCAACGGGGCGGGCTATTGTTATGTGGGAGCTTTGGAGCGGGAAGGAAAACGGCTGATAGCGGTTGTGCTTGCCTGCGGATGGCCCAATAACAGAACCTGGAAATGGTCTGATACGAAAAAGCTGATGAGCTATGGCATTGAGAATTTCCATAAAAAAACCGTGGGGGAAGAGAAGCTGGAGCTGGAGCCTGTCCGTATCCTGGACGGTCAGACGGCATCGGTCAGGGCCTCTGCGGATGTGCGGACGGAGCAGGTTTTGCTGAAGGAGGGGGATACGTTTCAGATGGATGTTCTGAAGCCGGATGCTCTTCCGGCTCCTGTACAGAAGGGGGAGCTGGTGGGAACCGTTATCTACTATTTGAACGGGGAGATATTTGACTTGTTTCCTATTTACATAGAAGACGATTCCCTCATGATTGATTATGAGTGGTGTCTGGAGCAGATTGTCTGCCGGTGGATTCCGGACGGCCCGGGGCTTTAGCTTTGGTATTCCTTTCTCCAGTAACTTGGCGACTGCCCATAGACATTTTTGAACGCTCTGGAGAAGTGAAGCTGGTTTGGGTAGCCGACCATCTTTCCGATCTCGCCCACACTCAGATCGGAAAATTTTAACAGCTCTGCAGCCCGGTTCATCCGGTAAGAAATCAAAAACTGCTGAGGCGTCTGGTTTAAGGATTCCCGGAAAATTTTGCCCAGATAGCTTCGGTTCAGATTACAGACGGCGGCAATATCCTCAATGGTGATGGCGGAATGGCTGTAATTCTGTTCAATAAAGGTAATGGCTTCCCGGATGTAGAAATCCTTCAGCTTTCCGCCGGTAATCTCCCGGTGGTTGAAGGAGGACTGCACCAGCAGATCCAAAAACAGATAAAGATGCCCAATCTGATACATAGAAGAACGGTTTTTCTGGCGTACGATGGTGAGCATTTCTTCTTTCATCTGATCCCGCAGAGTACGGTCGTTCCCCCGGTAAATGGGGGAAGAAATATCAAGGCCTGCCGCATCCAGAAATTCCTTGGCCCGAAGTCCGTCAAATTCAAGCCATGTATATTCCCAGGGATCATCCTTGTCAGCTATGTAGGTGTTGATCTGGTTGGGACAAATTAAGAAGGCCTGATTTCGTTCTAAATGATAGATGTGCGTGTTATCCTGCTGATCGGTAGAATACAGAATGCCCCTGCCGTTGATAATATAGTGAAACAGATAGTGGTTCCGGGCCGCGGGGCCGTAAGAATGACTCGGGCTGCACTGTTCCCATCCATACTGATATAAAGTAACATCCATGTAACGCTCGTTGGAGAAGATCTTAAATAT
>VSNE01000312.1 GCA_009774155.1 Lachnospiraceae bacterium | reverse complement strand
GTGTGCGTGTGTGTGCGTGTGTGTGCGGATTTTTTCCGTACCTCAACCGGAGAACCTGCAAATTCCTTTTTTTGCAGCTTCCCTGTATTTCTGGATATTTTCTTTCCCCAAAGATTCTTTTCCAGTAATAATATCTAACACCCAATGACGGAACGGCAATTCCGTCATTTTTTTTGCTTTCTTGTAGGATATCATATTCTTAAACTTATGCAAGAGGCAGTTTTTGAACGATTTTTAGTCGTGATTTTATATAAAGTCTGTTTTTCCCCTGAAATACGGGATTTCTTCAATTCTATGTCATTCATATTTGCACCCTATGTCATTTATATTTGCATCCTGTGTCATTTATATTTGCATCCTGTGTCATCAGTTTTTGCAGTATAAAAATTCTCCGTGTCATCAATTTTTGCAGGTGTCCCGGTTCTATGTCATCGTTTTTTGCATCCCCTGTTTCCCGTATGTCATCAATTTTTGCAGTAGTTTTCTGCTAAAAGAGCAGGAAAAAGGCAGAACGGGTACTTTCATTTATCAGGGTAGTAGCGCCAACGCTTGCCAGCGCCACAAAGGCCGCATAACATAGAAACTTGATAAACCTTCTAAGAATTTCACTTATTATCTTAAGGAGGCCGACAGCCGGAGCTTCCTTCCTTACCACAATGGCCGTTCCTTCATCCGGAAGCGTCTCCTGCAGTTCCTTTTTTATTCTGGCAGCTTCCTCTTCCTCATACTGCCTTTCTATGTATTTTGCATATAATATTTTCGGTTTTCCTTTCACCTTTTTACTCCTTTCTTCCTTCGGAAAAAGCCTTTCTTCTCCGGAATCTTCTCCTGCAGGTATTCTGCAAATATTTGATCTGCCGCCGAAAAGCATGGAGCAAACATATCCGGACCATATTCCAAAAAATAAGTCTTCAAATCTTCCATTCCCTCCAGGATGGCCTTCCTGCGGCTCTCATCCGCGAACAGGAACAAAAAACAGGCTTCCTTTAAGGATTCTCTGGTGAAAAACGGGAAGATATGTACATTAAGGGCATCCAGCTCCCACGCACAGGAACCTGTCAGAATTAAGCGCACATGGCACTTATTGTAGGTGACCTTATCACATTCCTCATAACATCCAAAATCACAGATGATAAAGTTATAGGTTTTGGCCAGGGCATTGGCCAGGGCTTCCTCCCCGAACGGATAAAAATCCAGTCCTTCAATAGAAAAATGATCCTCTAACAATTTTTCATGATGTTCATTCCGGAGAATTTCAAAAACCGGATGATATTCATTGCATTCCACCACCGCCACCATATAGCCTTTCTTACGAAGCGTAGCTGCAAGCTGGATGGAATTATGGCTTCCCCCTATGCGCCTCTGGCTGCACGTAATGCCTATGAGAATCTTGTTGACGGTCTGCCGGACTTCCGTCTTTACGACCACGCGCTCTGCGGATTCTTTTTTAAACGCGACCGCATCCTTATACCCTTTCCCGGTTGTAAGGCAGTATGCCAGTTCCTTTCCTATGACCTGGTAATCCTCGCTGCAGATAATGTTATAGATTCCCATCTGGAAAATCTGGGTCAGGAGGGGATCTCCCTCCCTGCGGTTCGGCGCAAAAATAATAATCTGCATGGAACCATCCAAATACCGGATGCCGTCCAGCGCCGATATCACTTCCTCATCCAAATCCTTAAGCGCGGATAAATCTATGATTATCTTATCCAGGTTTGTAAAATCCGCCAGGTTTTCTTTTACATATTTATTCAGAAAAAAATCATTGCTGACAGCCGGATTCAGGCTCATGATTTCCTGTTCCTTTATGGTAGATGCTATGATATTTGCATATGCCTCGCTGCTTATGTAAGTCACTAATTGTCCATTTGCGCCCATTTCCGCCTCCTAATATTTGCATCCTGCAGGTATTCTGCGTATACTATGCTTAAATCTTTAAACTGGTTGTGTAATCTGAAAACAAGGTAATATGCTTAACCGGGAAACCGGAGGACGTGCCGCACCTGTTCCGAGTCTATCGGAGGTGGTGCCTTATGAGTACATACGAGGAATTACATCTGATTGTATCCGTTGCGGTACTAATCGTTGCAATACTGACTTATACGCATAAAAAATAGCCGTCCTAACCCTGAGAAAGTTGACGGCTATTTTTTAGTCAATTAAATTTTCACCGGGACAGGTGAACTGCATTCACCTTCCGGCTTCCCTGTTAAGCACATTATAGCCATTTTCTCAAGAATTTTCAATTAAAATCTTTAATTTGTCTTTCAGTTTTCCGAAACTGCTTCTATCAGGCCGTACAGATTTTCGGCAAGCTGCTCCCATTCAGTCTGTTCCAATGGTTTGCCCAAATAATGGACCAGAAGCGCATGCTCCGGACTCAGGCAGTAATACAGATGGAGAGCTGCCGCATCCGTATAGTAAACTGCCGGGTTCCTGCTGTTTCCAAGCTCTGCCGCATCCGGGGCATAACCTTTTAGGTTTTCCATTGTCCAGTTTGCTGCGGAAATAACTGCAAATTCTATGTCGGTATTATCGGAAGCCTGCAGCCGCGCCCTGCAAATGGCATATGGCTGCTCCGTCAGCCCCCTTTCCAGAGCAGATTCCAGCGTTCCCCCTCTCGTCTCTTCTATCATGACATTCGTCAGTCCGTCCGGTGTATAGCCTGCCCGGAAGCGGCAGCCTCTTGGCATTTTTACGCTGCACAGCGTCTTCTGCTCTCCGTCATCGAATGTCCCCATAGGAATATCTGCCAGCTCTCCTCCATCCGGATACACATCCGTAAAATATGCTGGCTTCTCCCGGATGCCGGCAGCCGTCACCATACCGGGTGCCCGTTCTCCTGTTCCTGCCGCAATCAGCAGCAAAGCCGCTGCAGCCAGTCTGAAAAGCCGTCTTTTTGCCATTCACATCCTTCTTTCTTTTTCCTCCCTTCCAGAAAGAGGGGAGGAAAAAATCGATCACTTTGATTGCATTACATTCCGGACAAATACCGTATGACTCAGATTTTCATCTGTAATCTTTGCATTATAGAACACGGCGGCCCCATCCGCTCCTTTTGACAGGTCGAAGCTTACGGAAGTACCGTCGGCTGTCCCGTTTGCGACGCTGTGGATGCTCCTTAACTTATAGCGCATCGTCTTCTCCTCCGTGGCCCTGTAGGTTCCGGCATAAACTGTAATGTCTGCCGTCAGCCTTGCCTTTGCTCCACTTCCGGTATTGCCCTTTGTAAATTCCACGGTTTCATAGTAGGTATGGGTACGTCCGTACAGGTCCGTCCCCTC